>CAIMNN010000133.1 GCA_903842845.1 uncultured Acidobacteriaceae bacterium
CTAAAAATAGTGTTTTTTTCATGCAGACAGAGTAACAAATCGCCTGCAATTAGTTCATCAACATTCATTGCTCCAACCGGTAGATGATCTTGACCACATGCGTCTTCGGGTCGGCGGTCAACACATAACCCATCTTGGCGCCGGCAAGCCGCGACGTCGTGGACTGGTCGTGCTGCGAGAACTTCACCACATAGCTGTACGCATAGGGGAAGTTCACCGGAGCGCCGGCCGGGATGCTCCAGTTGTTCTTCAACGCCAGCGCCAGATCTTCCGGGAAGCCCTCAAATGCGACATCGCCCATGGTGTAGAGCGGCCCTGGGTCAACATCGATCTGGTAATCCGCCGTGTCGGATTTTTCATCAGCAATAACCTTGGGCGTCACCTTGCACTTCAGATACCCCCGGGCCTTGTACGTGCTCGCGACTATCGTCATCAGGTCTCGCAGATTTGCACCGGTCACCGGGTCGCCTGCGTGCGGATGCAGCGCGTTGTCTATCTTGGTCTGCTGTATCTGTATCTTCGAGTTCAACTTGATGAAGCCAATCTTGTACGTGTGGCCTTCGACTATCTTGACGTTGAAAGGAACCTCGATCTTGTCGGCTGTTAACACCGGCTCACTGGCCTGCGCAACCTTCACTTTTACGTTCGCGTAGCCGCGGTCTGTGTAAAAGCTCTCCAGCCGCTGCTGTAACGTGCTGATGCTCTCATTGGAATTGAAGCTGGTCCCTGTGAACGGCGCGTAGATTTTCTTGAGCGCGTCTGCCAGTTGCGGTGAAACGCCTTCCACATTCAATACCCCGATGACGACCGCAGGCTGCGTAACGGTTATCTGAATGGCGGTAACCGAGTTGAGCTCAGGGTCGAAGTACGGCGATGGCGTAACCGTTGCGTGGATGCCGCGCGATGTGAACTCGGCCTGTAGTGCTGCGATAACCGCGTCCAGCGTTCCGCCGGCGTTCGGCAGCTTGTCGTGGAAGAGCGGCGCACGCGCGTGAATGTTGGCCATCACCTGCGGCGTGAGCTCGATTGGCAAATTGGTGTAGCGCACAGCGTACAGATTGCTCGACGGCGTCAGCTTGAAGATCAGTGTCTCGCTCTCAGGCTCAAAACTGTACGAGTAGCTGCCGAACATTCCGCTGTCCATCAGCAACTTCGTATGCTTGTCGAGCTCTGAAGCCTGTAACGTCGCACCGGGAGTGAGCTGCGCCGCGGCCAGCAGTTCATTCGTGTTGAACTCTGGCACACCGGTGAATTGAATGGTCTTGGGCGTGAATTGCTGGGCAGCCAATACGCCCGTCAAGGCGAGGGCGGTGAGCGCCAAATGCATTACTTTTACAAGTCTATTCATGGCAAAAAGCCTAACAGAAAATCAATGGCTCGATGACAGAAATCTTACAAACAGCAGGTAACCGATGAGCAGGCCACGGCATACGCGCGTGAGTCTTTTAAAATCGAAGTATGGCCGGCATTCTGACCCAAACCCGCACCACGCTCGAGATGATCAAGTGGGAGCACTCCATCTTCGCTTTGCCCTTCGCGCTCACGGCCACCATCCTCGCCGCCGATGGCGTTCCCTCAGCCCGCGCTCTGCTCTGGATCCTCATCGCCATGGTCTCCGCGCGTTCGGCCGCAATGGCCTTCAACCGCTGGGCCGACGCCGATCTCGACGCCGCCAATCCCCGCACCAAAGCCCGCGCCATACCCGCCGGACTGCTCTCCCGCCAATTCGTCCTCGGCTTCACCATCCTCATGGCCGCTCTCTTTTTCGTCGCCTCGGCCCAGCTCAATCGCCTCACGCTCCTCATGTCGCCGCTCGTTCTCGTCGTCCTGCTCGGCTACTCCTACATGAAGCGCCTCAGCCGCTGGTCGCACATTGTTCTCGGCTTCGCTCTCGGCATAGCCCCTTCCGCTGCGTGGATCGCCATTCGCGGCTCGCTTGACCCGCGCATCCTCGTTCTCACCGCCGCTGTCACTCTCTGGGTCGGCGGCTTTGACGTGCTCTACGCCTGCCAGGACTTCGAGCACGACCGCGAAGTTGGTCTGCACAGCATCCCCCAGGCCATCGGCATCACCCGCGCCTTCCTCGCCGCGCGCATCATGCATCTCATCATGCTCGCCCTTCTCGTCTGCTTCGGCTGGCTCTTTCATTTCGCCGCCGCTGGCTGGCTCGGCATCGCAATCGTCGCCGTTCTGCTGCTCTGGGAGCACTCACTCGTCAGCCCGCGCGACATGAGCAAACTCAACGCCGCTTTCTTCACTATGAACGGCGTCATCGCAACCGTCTTTTTCACGTTTGTAGCCATCGATCTGTGGCTGAAGAAAGGGCACTGATGAAAGTTTCAATCCAGGGCGAGCCCGGCTCATTCAGTCACGAGGCCGCCGGCCTCATGCAACACGGCGCAGAGGTACGCTTCTGCGCTCACTCCGCCGAGGCATTTGAAGCCCTCGCCAGTGGCGAAGTCGACGCTGCCGTCATCCCAATCGAAAACAGCCTCGCCGGCTCCGTCACCGAGCACTTCGACCTCCTCCTCAAGAACGACCTCAAAATTGACCAGGAGATGCATCTCCGTATCCGCCACAACCTCATCGCCATCCCCGGCGCAAAGCTCTCATCGCTGCGTCAGGTCTACTCGCACCCTATCGCTCTCGCGCAGTGCCGCAACTTCCTCGCCAGCCACGCGCAGATAAAAGTCTTTCCCTTTTATGACACCGCCGGCAGCGTCAAAACCA
>CAIMNN010000134.1 GCA_903842845.1 uncultured Acidobacteriaceae bacterium
CACATCCTTTAAATTCTCAGGTCAAGTGACACCACCTAAACCTAACTCAACGAATTGATCTTTTGTGAGGCTTCACTCTTGTTTATCCGATTGAAGCCTCGCTCTCAACTTCTGGGCGATTTATAATCAACTAGGTTGATTATGAAGACTTTCACTCTCGACGAAGCGCAGGCTCTGCTGCCACTGGTCACTTCCCTGCTCGACCGCGCCAACGAAGCGCGCGTTGAGGCCGCTGCCGTCGACTTCGAGCTGAGCGAACTCAGCCGCCGCATCCATCTCAACGGTGGAATGCGCATCGACGTCACCGAGATCGCCCGCAAGCGCGCCGCGATGAATACGCACATCGAACGCATGAAGGAACTCGTCAGTGAGATCGACGACATCGGCGCGCAGGTCAAGGACCTTGAGAAGGGTCTGCTCGACTTCCCCGCCAAGCTCGACGACGAGGTCGTACTGCTCTGCTGGAAACACGGCGAGGCAGCGATCGAGTTCTGGCACACTACTGAGGCTGGTTTCGCCGGCCGCCAGCCTATTGACGACCGCTTCCGCCGCCGCTCGAGCTCCAGGCCCAACTAAGGCCGCGCGATGTATATATCCGAAGAGCAGCTCCGTCCGCATCTCACTTACGCCGCGCTCATCCCGGCGATTCGTCAGGCGCTGATTGATTACACAGCCGGCTGCATTCAGCAGCCGCTGCGCACCATCCTACAAGTCCCGCTCGCTGACGGCACCGGCTGGTTCGCAACCATGCCCGTCGTCCACGGCGAGTACATGGCCGTCAAAACCGTCACCTTTTATCCGACGAACGCCGCGCGCGGACTGCACACACATCTCGCCATCGTCGAGCTGCTCCGCCGCGCCACTGGCGAGCCGCTCGCTGTGATGGACGGCCGACTGATTACAGAGATGCGCACCGCGGCTGTTTCCGCAGTTGCACTCGCCGCGCTCAAGTCGCCTGCGGCGACCACGCTCGGCATCCTCGGCGCAGGCGTGCAGGCCCGTTCGCACATTGAAGCCTTCGCGCACGTCTGGCCCACACTCGTCGAGGTCCGCATCGCTGGCCGCAGCGCCGCCAACGTGCAAAAGCTCATCGCCGAGCTCGCCCCGCTCCACCCGCAGATAAAATTCCTCGGCGCCGAGCACCACCACGCCGCCGCAGCCGATGTCGTCCTAGTGGCCACCAGCTCGCCCACGCCTGTGCTTGAAGGCCGCTGGCTGCAACCGCACGCGCTCGTCCTCTCGTGCGGCGCAACCGGCCCCACCGTGCGCGAGCTTGACTCAGAAACCATGCTCACCTCGACGGTCATCGCTGAGTCGCGGCAGAGCGTCGAGCGCGAATCCGGCGACGTCATCCTTTCCGGTGCGCGCGTCCACGCCGAGCTCGGCGAAATCCTCACTGGCCAAGTCCCCGCCCCGCGCAATCAGCGCGTCCTCTTCAAATCCGTCGGCATGGCCATTGAAGACCTCACCGCTGCGCGGATAGCGTGGGAATCGCTGCAAAAATAATTTGATTCGTTAAATCAAAAATTATTCTTCACTTCTTCGCTGAATAAAGGATGGAATATCGCGACCGCCTTGTGTTATCGCCACGATCTCAAGCTTTTCTTTTTGAACTCGATACAAAATCAAGTACGCACCAACTGGCCAGAAAAGTATTGGATGGCTGGTCAGATCTTCGCGAATGTGCCCCATCTTAGGGTTTTGAGCTAATTTTTCAAAGGCTGTATAAAGTCGGTCAATCCAACGATCGGCGGCACCTATCTTGTCCTGGGCAATGAACTCCCATATTTCGTTCAGATCCTCTTCCGCCGCCGCACTGAGTACATATTTCATTATGCGCTGAGCTGTCTCCTTGCTCGCGACTTCTCCTCGATCCGCTTGCGAGCCGCCTGCGGATTGACCTTGATTCCACTATCGAGCGAAGCAAGCCGCGCGCCCAACTCACGGTTAAAGGCTGCTATCTGCGCCCCGCGTGCGCGATCATGCTCTTCAAGCAGACGCAGCGCCTCGCGCACCACTTCACTGGCCGAGTTGTACCGGCCCGTCTCAACTTTATCGGCTACAAATTTATCCAGCTCCGGCGTCAGGGAAACATTCATAGGGAAGTTACTCCTGTTCATAATCCTGCTCCGAATAACAGTCTTTGTCAATCTTTGTTATTCCTCGGCATATCACTTGCCTCAAACTCAATGCCATCCCCTTTGTCCCTCGGTCCCTATGTACCTCTGCCCCTGATTTTTCCTTGCGTCTTTCTCCCCCTCCCCCGCATCTATACTTGTGGATGTATGCCCGCTGGTGTGGGCACGTCAACAGCTTGCGGCGAAACAAAATTCAGCCGTTTCCATTCAATCAACTAATTTCTGCAAGGAGCAATTTTCATGATTTCTGTTGGAGAGCAGTTTCCCAGCTTTGAACTCACCGCCGTCGTCGACCTCGACCCACGCAAGGCATTCAAGACCATCACCGACAAAACCTACAAGGACAAGTGGACGGTCTACTTCTTCTGGCCCAAGGACTTCACCTTCGTCTGCCCGACCGAGATCGCGGCCTTCGGCAAGCTGAACTCCGAGTTCGCAGAGCGCGGCGCGCAAGTCCTCGGCGGCAGCGTCGACAGCGATTACGTCCACCTCGCATGGCGCGAAAACCACCCCGACCTCAAGAACCTGCCCTTCCCCATGCTCTCTGACATCAAGCG
>CAIMNN010000135.1 GCA_903842845.1 uncultured Acidobacteriaceae bacterium
CATCGAAATGTTCCACGTAATCGAAGGCCAGCAATTTACGCTGCGATACCCACAGGTCAGCCTCAAACGAGTCAGCCTCGACCGTGATGTCCCGGCGGAAGCCGCAATAAAAAGCCGACTGCAGCAAAACTAAAAATACTGCCATCGTCACGCCCACGACAACGCCGGCATACTTGCCCTTTTCGTGAAATAGGATGCGAAATGCAGTTTTCGTCAGCATGGAGGTGGTATCACTATTGCGGAGGTCGAGCAGAGCCGCGCTGCTGGAGAAGCCATTGAGCCATTTCGGTGAGTGTACCGTTGGTCCAGTTTGTACCGTGGTGCGGCTCGACATGCACGTCCCCCTTGTGAGGCGAGGCATCATCGGACCTTTCGTTTAGGGCACCCAGTCTGCCTTGCAGAGCGTAAATGGCCGATTGAGGCGTCGAACAGGAAACGGCTGGGTTCTCTGAGCCATGCACGAAGCAGCCGGGTGGGGTGCAAGCTTCCGGCAAGAACCCGTGCCAGTGTGCCAGGGCCATACCGCAGGTTTTCAGCCGAGGAAGCAACGGCGACTGCGGTTCCCGTCGTGCAAGGACACTGGCGGTGATTGAGTTGGCCAGTGCATGCGCCACGATCACGAGCGTGTCGTAGGACGGCTTGCAGTCCGTGCCGACGGCCGCGCCGCACGGCGTTTCAAAAGCGATGCACCCGTCTTTCAGGCCGTAGCGCACGATGTCGCACCTGGGATCGAGGCAGGTTTTCTCGCAACCAGAGCGAGTGCTCACGATCCACACCTCGGGCAGGGGCAGCACGTACCTCTCGCCGCTCACGCCGACGCACAGGTGCCTAACGCCGTCGTGATCAAATAACTCACCGGCATTGACGTCTTGAACCTGCTGCGCCCGCGCTTCGGCTAACGTCATCGCTGGTTCGAGCGCCGGCATTGGCAACTGACGCGCGAGAAATCCATAACTCATACCGGTGCGATGGTCTAGGAAGCTGGTCACAATTCGCCGGTAGTATTTGTTGCGAAATTGGAGGCCAGCGATCGGCGTCTGCGAAACCATCAATCCAGTGTCCTTCCACAAGCCACCACTGGTCGTCAAATCGTGAACCGCAACTCGGCTTTCAACGTGAAGCGGATCAAAACCGCGCTCATTGAGCACAAAATCCGCAACGCGCGGTGGGACAACCGGTGCTGCCAGTTTCGGAATTAAGGCGGCGGCCAGCGCAGCGTCATCTCGGCAGGACACGATTGCGCCATTCATATTACACACCGTGGGCTCACCGTCAGGCGCGAGATAGATCAACGCATGGACGCAGTGCCACGCCAGGTCAGCAACGATGGCATTCAGTTTGGCTTGTAGCTGGACGTGCTCATGCGCCGGACATGTGCGGTCGAAAACTGACACGACCATATTCCCCGAAAGGCTGGAGACGTGGTTAATTGGCAAATCATCATCAGTAGCTTCTCCCATTGCGAAGATCACAACGCTCTCCTGCACACGTTCGCTTTTGTCCACACGCAGGGCATTTCCGTAGTCGAGGATCTGCGCTCCGCAACCAGCGAGGAGTGAGCGCAGCCTTTTCTCAAAGAGTTGCAAGCGTGGAGTGTAAATCGTCTTCGGGTAAAAGCATACCCGCAAGGCGGCGCCCATTTCCGCCAAAGTAAGAGGAACGGATTTCTTAATGCCCAAGAGTTGCTTGATGGTGTCTGTTTTCAATTTGCTAGGTGGCAGCACCAACTGCGGAGAG
>CAIMNN010000136.1 GCA_903842845.1 uncultured Acidobacteriaceae bacterium
CATCCAGCAGAATTCAGTGGGTTACCGCGGATGTATTTGCATACGTGCCGACGCATCCAGTTCACTTTGTAACCAGTTCTCTCTTCACGCACCATCTTTCTGAAGACAGTATTGTCAGATTCTTGCAATGGATGGAACAACATGCCAGTCTTGGATGGTTTATCAACGATCTATCTCGCGCTGCCATTCCTTACTATTCCTTCCAGATATTCTCAAAGCTGGCACGGCTCCATCCGTTTGTGCAGCATGACGGCCCCATTTCAATTGCGCGGTCCTTTGTTCTGGAAGACTGGCACAGGATGTGCGCTGCCGCAGGCCTCGAAGATCAGGACATAAATATCGAGAGCTTCAAACCTGCACGTCTGTGTGTCTCCCGACGAAAGCCATGATCATGGAGGATGAATCAGTGGGAGCTACATATCCAACAGTTGATAATCTTGTCATTGGAGGAGGGCTTGCGGGTTCAATGGTGGCAATCCGACTGGCAACTGCGGGACGACAGGTGACTCTTCTTGAGAAGGAGAGCGCGGCAAACCACAAAGTATGCGGTGAGTTCCTGAGTCCAGAGGCCGTTCAATATCTCAATCAGTCAGGCATCAACCCTCTGGATCTTGGTGCGGCGACAATTCGCTTTGTACGCCTTTCCTCAAAGCAGAGAGTGGTGGAAACATCTTTGCCTTTCACTGCACTCTCGCTTTCACGATTCACTCTGGATGAAGCCTTGCTCACATGCGCTGAAGAAAAGGGCTGCAAAGTCCAGCGTGGCTCGGTTGTGGAACAACTGAATAATCAGGACAACCTATGGTCTGCACAACTTCGAAGCGGTAAATCGGTGCGCGCTCACACAGTGTTTCTCGCCAATGGCAAACACGATCTTCGCGGGTGGGAGCGTGCACACACTAGTCAGGGCGACCTGGTGGGCTTCAAATTGCATTGGCAACTCGATCCCTCCCAGACCGATCTGTTGAGAGAGTTCATTGAACTATTTCTATTCCCCAGCGGATACGGTGGGCTTTCTCTGGTCGAGCGAGATGTAGCCAATCTATGCCTGGTGGTTCGACGCGCTGAGTTGCGCAGGATCGGCGGGTGGTCGGAACTACTGGCGTCGATGCTCGATGATAACCGGCATTTGAAGCAGCGTCTGCAAGGAGCAAAGGCTCTGTGGGATCGGCCGTTGGCCATCTCTTCCATCCCGTATGGACACCTTGCCGCGCAACCCTTCGGTCTTTGGTGTGTGGGCGATCAAGCTGCAGTAATTCCATCGTTTACAGGCGATGGAATGTCCATCGCCTTGCATAGTGCTGCGCTTGCCGCTGAGATGTGTCTGGCTGGCGAAAGCGCTGAACAGTACAACCATCGGCTTCATGCTCAGCTAAGCCTGGAAATGAAACTGGCAACAGCTCTCTCACGCACTGTGGTCACGAGCGCGGGCCGCAACCTCGCGATCTTTGGGCTCGCTCTCGCCCCAAACGCAATGAGTGCGATAGCTGCATCGACCCGTATTCCGAAGCAAGCCCTTCTTGCGTCCCGTCTTCTTGCAGAAGCAGAGGATATCCCACCCCGCAGCAGTTGAAGCAATCCTCGTGAAAGCGAAATTACCGAAAAAGCTCTCGCTCTTGAAATCGTGCATTGAATCTGAATTTTTCCAGCAACTTTCATGTTGGGTATTTTGGTGTGCAGTTTTGGCTGGG
>CAIMNN010000137.1 GCA_903842845.1 uncultured Acidobacteriaceae bacterium
AAGCAGAGGGCTGCCCCGCTTCCTCTCCTCGATGACGCTTAAATCCGTAAGCCTGTCGAATGCATCTACTGGACGCTGTTTGCGGATCCATAAGTACCCGGGCGAGCGCGGGTTCAAACCCGAATCAAGGAATGGAGAAATCAAATGTCACTTATCACTGTTGTACTCACAATTGCTGTTGTCGGAATCTTGTTGTGGCTCATCAACCGATATATTCCCATGCAGGGCCAGATCAAGGGCATATTGAACGGCGTTGTTGTAATCGTGCTGGTACTATGGCTGCTCAAGATCTTCGGCATGTTCCAATATCTTTCACAGTTCCATGTCGGTCATGTATAACAGGCAGTTGAGCATGCTTATGTAAATAATAATGTAGGGGCAAAAGACTGGCCGGGGATTTTCATCCCCGGCCAGTTCTTTGCTCTTAGGAGCGTCATTCAATGACAATGATTAATCTTTACGGTGTCCGCCGCCGCCACCACTAGCTGGCTGCCCGCCATTCGATGAAGGTCTCGGCTGAGGCTGACGAGCTTGCAGTGTCTGTTGCTGCGTTGTGTGCTTCTGCGTCAACTGCTGTGTCTGTTGCTGGTGCTTCTGCTCAAGCTTCTGTTGATCAGCATTCGCCTTCTGCTGGTGTTCAGTATCCTGCTTACGCTGAAGGTTCTCACGCTCGGTTGTCTGCTTGTTGACCAGTTGCGTCTGCCTGTTTTCGTATTTCTGATCTGCCTTGGCGTTGCCTGAGTTTACAGGCGCTGGCCGGGTGTAGGCAGGAAGCTCTTTAGGATGAACCACTGGCTTCATATTGTGATCTTCACCACCGGCACCGGACTTGTTCATCTCACCGGGTGCCTTGGTTGTGGTCTCGTGCTCATTGCGCGCTACTGGCTTTTGAGTCGCAACGATTGATGGTTTGCCATGATTTACAGTGGCGCGCTGTTCGGGATTGGCGCGTGCTGACTGCTGGTGTTCAGTTTGAGAAGCGACTGCACCAACATGTCTCTGTCTTGACGCCGCTTCCTGCTGCTGGTTTGGGCGCGCATCAATGCCGCCTTTTCCGCCATTGAAGCTGACACGATTCTCATTATTATCGTGCTTCACATTTTCGTTATAAACATTGTGATAGTTGCCGCCTTCAACGCGGTTGTAGGCGCGGTTATAGGAGAAATGATCATGGTCCCAACGGCCGCCATCATACCCGCCGCCCCAGTAACCGAAACCATAGTTGATGCCGCCGTAGAAGCCGATCTCTGGTCCCCAGTAGCCTTCATTGAAAAAGTAACCACCATCGCCCCAGCCCCAGTAGCCAGGTGTCCAAAGGAAACCGACTTCAGGTGCTTCAACCCATGTGCCGGGAACCCAATAGTAGTCGGCGTCGTCGTTGTCATAAGCCCAATAGCCGGGCGTCCATAAGTAGCCATCGCCAGGGCAGTCAGGCTGCTCGTACATAGGTATTGCAGGCGGTCCGAAGGCAACCACGATGCGCAGCTGTGCGAACAAGCTGGCCGGAATGGCCAATAACAAAAACACTAAAAGAAATCTGATTGTACGCATGAGAATTCCTTTGGCCAGGCAATCCTTCGATTACCCGTTTCAGATGAGTTGTCGGGCTGCGAGGAGTGAGTGGCGGCACATTCGTGCCATGCTCAAGGCTGACATGTATCCAATGCTCAGTCTGTCTACTACGGCTCACTTCGGGTGAATATTGAGCGGTCCGCGGTGAGTACGACAAAAAAGCCCAACCCCGCTACGATCATCATGAGAATTGAAACGAGACTATGCCAGTTGACCCACTCCGGCCTTTTCATGCTGTTCTGCCGGCCGACCTGTTGTTTGCTGCGGTCTTTATTGGCTTCGTACTGCTGGTGGCCACAGATGCCACTGCTTCTTTTGTCTTGCCCCAGGTTTTCTCTACTGCGCCCTTCGCTTGCTGGGCCATGCCTTTTACCTGGAGTTTTTTATCTCCGGTTATCTCGCCGACTTTGCGCTTGGCGCCGCCGACCAATTCATCCAACGTGCCATTTACCTCTGATTGATTCATTGTTTCCGCCTCCGTGGACGGTCAGTTTTTTTGAAGTGTGAGGCGCTCGGATCCCATCCAGGCGCCTGGTCAATGAATGAAGACTTTGGTTCTCGATGCCTTCTCCTATTGGGCTGAAAAATTAATGAGCGTCGTGATTATCGCGGTTCTCATGATGTTCTTCGCGCTGCTCATTGCGATGTTCATCGCGATTGTGTTCACGTCCGTCGCGCGTTTCATTGCCATTGAACCTGCGTGGATACCTTGAGCGGTATGCAGATCTTTCGCCGCGTTCCGGCATGCGGCCGTTGTAGCCATGCTGGGGGTCAAAGCTGTTGTTTACGTGGCCATTGAAATTGCGTCTGCCATGAAACCACGGACCCGCACCGATAAATGCACGGCCGTGAAACCACTCCGGGCCATAGTATCCATAGGGTGCACATTGATAAGGTGTGTAGTCGTAATATCCATAGGGGCATGCCGGCGCCACACCAACACTAAAGCTCACTTGAGCAGCTGAATTGGGTGTTCCTGATGTAATGCAAAAGGCTACAGCAGCCAATGCAATAAGTAATATCTTCTTCATGAACTCTCCTCACAAACGCCGGGGCAATATTCAATCTCCCCAACATGCTTGAGGCTAGGCGTTCAATGTGTATATATCTGAGCTATAGGGACCACGAGATTGCATCAGGTGCCAGGCGTTGTCTATGAGCCTACTTTGGAGATGGCTCGCTGATTGCGGACGGCACAGGGCTGGTATCCGGCAATGGAGCGGGAGTCAGAGCTTTCAATGCGCTCAGATGGTTCAAGAGGTTCTGCCATTGCGCCGGATCGTCCTTGCCCTCGATGGGAAGCGATAGGTCGGAATAAAAGCCCACGATGTTTTCGCGCAGTTCGGGTGACGTTTGCTCGAAGTTCTTCTGCGCGAGCTTAGCCAACAACTCCGAATAAGTTGTGTCAGTGAGAGAATATTCTGCCGCTTTGGTCGGGTTTCCGCTGTCCAGGTCGGAGTTAGGCAGACGCAATTTACCAACACGCTCATCTTCAAGAAAAGCGTCATAGCGGGCCACGGTTAGATCAATGCTTTTGATATACATGTCTTCGGTTTGTGCGGTTGGGTTATTGAAACCCAAACCTTTGAAAGGCCCAACCTTCGGGATGTAGCGAAAGAGAACCGCTAAAATACGCGTGCCAATGCCGGGCTTTGTATAGGTCTTGCCCCACTCACGCTCGTAATCGGAGCGCGAGATATGATAAAGAAATTTATTCCTTGCAGCATTCGGAGTCTCTTGCATAGTGTCTTTCTTGTGGACTTGTAGAGCGACCTGGGTCATCTGCGGGATCAATCGGCTGACTGAGTAACGATACGAACCAACCGCGAGGTCCTCATGCGCGAGGACTTCCTTCAGTTGCAAACCGTAGATGATGGGAAATGTCCGCTCGAGCAAGGGCAGAGCGACTTTGAACCCAATGAAGTCATGGTACTGCTCGGACGCATAGCGATTTTTGTAGACCTGCAAGGTATCAAAGCCAAACTCGGTCTTAAGATGTGCCGTTTTGTCCTGCGCATAGCGAACGGAATGGCCATACTTGGCGCGAAGTTTTGGATAATTCAGCGCGACTGCCTGGTTCACAGCAGGGTGGCCGCTCATGTCCGAGGCATAGTGCGACAGAGCGCCAAGCGCGAAGGCGTATTCGTTGGCATCCTGGCTTTGGCGGATGAGCTCAAGAACAAAATCGCCGCTGCGAACATAATGCGTCAGGTCACTGAATTGCTTGTTGCCAAAGGGGTAGTAACCCAGGTCCTGAATGACGGAACCGCCATAGGCATAAGCGTGCGCTTCTTTTATTTGCTCGGGAGTGAGACCCGGGAAGCGATGCAACAGAAGTGGGCGAATCTGGGCAAGCCATGCGATATCGAC
>CAIMNN010000138.1 GCA_903842845.1 uncultured Acidobacteriaceae bacterium
CGTCCTTGGTGATGGTCGGGGAACCGAACTTCTTCTCGATGACGACATTGCGGCCCTTGGGACCGAGAGTCGCCTTGACGGCGTCCGCGAGGATGTTGACGCCGCGCAGGATAGCCTGACGGGATTCTTCACCGTGCAGAATTTGTTTTGCCATATGGTTTTTTCTCCGAAAAAACAGTTGTCAGAATTCAGGGTTCAGGGGGCAGTTACTTCTTGACGATGCCAAGGAGCTCTTCTTCACGCATGATGAGGAACTCTTCGCCGTCGATCTTGATCTCGGTGCCCGAGTATTTGCCGAAGAGCACGTGGTCGCCAGCTTTGACGTCGAGCGGGAAGACCTTGCCTTCGTCGTTGGACTTGCCTTTGCCGACGGAGACCACGACGCCCTCCTGGGGCTTTTCCTTGGCGCTGTCGGGAATGATGATGCCACCACGAATGGTTTCGCCTTCTTCAACGCGGCGAATAAGCACGCGATCATGAAGCGGCGTGAAAGTGCTGGATGCCATTTTGAACATCTCCTTAGGGGTTATCTTGTTGAACTTAAAGGCTAATGACTGGGTAGCTTGAGGGGGAGGGGGTACCCTCATACCTCTGTTAGCAGTCATGCCCTACGATTGCTAAGGTATGGGATTGAGAGTGCTGTTGTCAAGCTCGCGATAGATAAATGTGAGTGTAATTCACTCAGGAATATTTAAATGCAACAGTCAGTGCCAATTTTATGTATAAGATGCGGGCAGTAGATTTTGACAATTTTTTAGTTGGTGAGCCGCTCGATAAGCTGGATTCTTTCCGGCGGTTAGGGTAAGCTGGTGCGTTCATAACAGGAGCGAGAAATGGCAAAGGGTGGGCTGGTGCTTTCAAAGAAGGTCACTGAGGCGTTTGAGTACGCACGGGGTTTCCACAGCGAATTCAGGAAGGGCACGAAGATTCCTTACATGGCGCACCTGATGGGTGTGGCGGCGATGGTGATGGCCGAGGCCGGAGGCAAGGTTCCGGTGACGGAAGAGATGGTGATGGCGGCGCTGCTGCATGATGTGGTGGAGGACCATGGAGGCAGGCCGCGGCTGCTCGAGGTGGAGGCGCGGTTCGGGAAGAAGGTTGCGCGGATGGTTGAGGGGCTGACCGATTCGTTTGCTGATGCGAAGGCCGAGAAGGAGCGCTGGGAGGACCGCAAAAAGCGGTATTTGGCGCGGTTTAAGACGGAGCCGTTGCAGGTGCTGCTTATATCGCTTGCCGACAAGCTGTACAACGCGAAGTCGATACTGATGGATTATCGCGAGCATGGGGATGCGATCTGGAAGCGGTTCAATCGCGGGGCTGATAAACAGTTGTGGTATTTCAAGTCGCTGTTGCGGATATTCAAGGCGCGGCTGGATGCGCGGATGGTGAGCGAGTTTGCGGCGGTGGTGAAGGAATTGGAGGGGTTGGTCAAAGCACAATCCTCGCAATAATCTGCAAGATGATGTGTAGCGCTATAGGTAGACAAAAAGGCGTTTCATTTGGAGAGATTTGTAGTGAGCAAAGTCTACAGATGGAGGGGGCGTGTAGTGGGCAAATACAACAGATGGAGGGTGAGTGTTGCGCATTTTGGCGCTTTTAGCGCCAAAATGCAGTTGTTAGTTGTTAGTTCTTAGTTGTTAGTTTTGCTGCCGACCTTTTGAGAAGGCAGTGGCTTAATCGCCTCGGGGGCGCGAGGCCCCCTCGGTCGAAATTATCTTGGGTAAGTTTATGTACGGGCTGAAGCCCGTACCCTTCACAGAGCGCCGGAATGCAGGTTCAATATATCCCACCCGCCTACGCTAAAGCTTCTGCGCGATGACTTGGCGCGGTGGGGCGGAGATTATTTTTTTCAAGCTTCCAGTAGGAAGAAGATTTATTAAACTATTTTTACTGCTTAGCGAGTCAGCTTGCGCTTCGCGCAAATCAGCGAGTCAGCAAGTCAGCGCGGAGATTTCAAAACAGTCCGAAGTTTTGCGAGGGCTGGCTATTGAGTGGTTGGATCAAAGGCGGCGAGTTGGCTTGCGCTGCGCGCAAGTGGCGAGTTGGCGAGTTGGCGCGAGGATTTTCGTAGCCCACCCTTGAATCAAAGAACGATTCAAGCATGAGGCGCGGATTTTGGTTGATGGATATTTTTGTTTCTCGAATAAGCAACCAAAACAGACGCTGTAGAAAATTACTTGATTTTCTTCTTGAAGGTTTCAACTGGCTTATTGCCCAAGGCTAGTTCCAGATTGTCATAGACTTTTGATTGTTGCTGATGAATATCGCTAACTACGCGTTCATCTTTTGAGGCTTGCATATTTGACTGTTCTAAAGCCTCATCTTCATTATTCTTTTTGCCAGCTTGAATTTCATCCAAATAATTACGAATATTGCTGGCGCACTCTTTTTCGCATTTGTGATTGGCAAGATATTCGGAAACCGATTCACGTGTGTCGAGAGGTACATCACGGCGAATTAAAGTTGAGAGACGTATAGGTATGATCGGGTCACTACGATCTTCGAGTTGGAAAATGGCCAATTTTCCGATTTCCGAATCTGTTAGAAGTGGTACACCTGTTTTCGAATCGAGAATCGGTAGCTGAGTTTGGTTTGCCAGCACGAGCAACATTTCCGTTGCTCGTGCTGATTTATCTTTGCCTATTTCTCTAACAGCCTGTTCGCAATCCTGTGTACTCGTGAAATGGTTTAAATTGCATTGTGCCTTTTCAAAGAGTGAGTCCAGGTGTCTTCCTGCTTGTATTTTAGGAATGGCAATATAAGCCAGGACTGCGACAAGTAGTAAAACTGTCGCAGCCCAGCTCTGCTGAATTGTTTTGAGTTTAAACATCACTGTTGCCCAACTTTCGTGAAAAATCTACTCACGATTTATTCCGTTTCAGATCATTTCACTTCGACAGTTGCGGTGCGGCTGCTGCGGGCTTTGTTGTCAAAGGTGCGGAGTATTACTGTGCCGGTGACCTGAACTGGTGCGGTGTAGAGGGTTGATGTGGCGGTGGGTTCGGTGCCGTCGGTGGTGTAACGGATGGCCAGGCCTGGAAGGTTGGTGTTGGCTTTGAGTTGGCCGTTCTCGACGATTGCCCCGGGGAGAGGGATGCGGAAGTTGAAGCCGCCGTCGACTGAGTTGAGGCGGGTGAGTTCGCGGAGCCCAAGCTGGTTGGCGAAGCGGTTCCAGTCGGATTTGTACTCGGGTGTGCTGAGGCCGTTGCAGGCGGCTTCCCACTTGGGTTCGGGAGCCCATGCGCGTTCGGCGAGAGCGAGAGCGCGGGGGAAGAAGTAGTACTCCAATATCTCGGTGCCGAGAACGCGCTCGGACCAGACGTCGCCTTGAAGGCCGCGGATGTGGGCCTGGCCAGCGGTGGTGAGTTCTGGTTTGCCGGCGAAGGCTTTGCAGGGGTCGAGGGGATTGCCGTAGGTGTCGGCGGTGGCGGCGTGGTAGATGTTCGATGGCGTGAACTTGAAGGTGTCTTCGACGTCGACGAAGCCATCCCAGAGGGTTCCGACCTCGTCGGGGTCTTTGGACTGGAGCATGTCGAAGTAGAGATTTGAGGCTTCGGCGAGGACGACGTCAAAGCCGGCGTTGGCGAGGATGGCGGAGTTGTCGCCATCGGCTTCGCCCCAGGTGTTGCGCCAAGCGAGTGGGGTGAGGCCGTAGGGAAGGAGGCTAGGCTCGGCGGTGGAGTGGCCATGCTCATCGGTGGTCAGCGCGGCCTCCTCCCATGCTTCGGGGTGAATGCCTTTGGCGTTGAGGAGCTTTCTGAGCTGAGCCATGTATTTGTGCTCGAGGGCTTGCGGCGTGCGCTCGGCCTCGGGGAGGGTTTGGCAGGCCTCAGTGTATTGCCAGGCGTGGTGGGGGACTTCGTCGCCGCCGATGTGGACACGTTGGAGGGGTACACCGGCTTCGGTGTAGATGGATGCGACCTCGGTGAAGACCTTGTCAAGGAAGTGCATTGAGGAGGGGATGCAGACGTTGATGATGTTGCTTGACCAGCCCTGGATGGAGTTGGCGCTGGAGGGTTCATCGGGCTCGGTGAGGAGGTACTCGCGGGCTTCGGCGGGTTTGTTGGCTGCGGTCAGATGGCGGTAGCGGGCGAGCATGGACTGGATGGCTGCGCTGGCGTGGCCAGGGCCTTCGACCTCGGGGATGACTTCGATGTGGAGCGAGTGGGCGTGACGGATGATGTCGATGAAGTCGGCGCGAGTGTAGAAGCCGCTGCCGTAGGTTCCGGGGGCGTAGGGGGTTGGGCCGGAGTCGAGGGTGGGGGTGAGCATCTCGAGGTCCTGGTCATCGGGTGTGAAGCCTCGGCGGCCGCCGACTGCGGTTAGTTCGGGGAGGCCGGGGATTTCTAGACGCCAGCCTTCGTCGTCGGCTAGGTGAAGCTGGAGTACGTTGAGCTTGTAGAGGGCCATGGCGTCGAGGAGCTTTAGGATTTCAGATTTCGGCTGGAAGTTGCGGGCGACGTCGAGACCGAGGGCGCGGTGGAGGAAGCGCGGGGCGTCGGTGATGTGGAGGGCGGAGAGGGTGACGGTGTGAGTAGCGGCGTCGGGTGTGGCGTTCTGGATGAGCTGGCGGAGGGTCTGGAGTCCAGAGAAGACGCCGTCGGTGGATTGGCCGGTTACGGCAATCTCGCCTGCGGGGGTTATCCAGAGCTCGTAGCCTAGGTCGGCGGGGTTGGAGGGATTTTCAGTGTGGTATTTCAGGGGAACGCGCTTGAGGAGAATTGTGTGAACGGCGGGGCGGAGGAGCTTTTGCTCGCGGGATTCGGTTTGGAGGGTGATGCCTAGTTCGGAGTGGATGATGGAGACGAGTTGATCCGCTTCACTTTTGAGCTCGTCGGAGTAGAGGATGAGGGTTTTGTCGTCAATTGTGACTGAGCCGTGGGAAGGCTTGATGAACTTGGGCGTGGGGACGACGGGCGGGAGCTTGTCTTTGGAGATGAGGGTGAGGTCTTTGTTCTGGTTGTAGCGGAGTTGGGGAGTGGAGACGGGGACTTTGTCGAGCTTGCCGCGGAACATCTGGTCGGCGGGGATGAAGTAGCTGATGGAGGATTTGGGGACAGTGATGGGCTCGGTGCCTTCGAAGACGAAGAAGAAGCCGCCGGGAGCGAGGGAGTAAGAGAGGATTGCACCGTCGCAGGTGAGCGGAATAGTGAAGGACTCGTCCTTGTTGAGGCCGTGGAAGCGCACGTTGGGCGAGAGGCGGTAGAGGTCGCCGTTGACGTGATCGAGCCGGTAGGCGGAGGCGAGGCGGAGCGGTGCGCACTCGAGCTCGAAGTTGAAGTAGAGCGCCCAGCCGGTGGCGGGGATTGGGGCGTCGCCGGTGTTTTTGACGTCGAGGTGAGCGATGTATTGATCAGCGGCGTTTAGGCCGTTGTTCTCGACCTCCCAGTGGAGGGAGATGCCGTTGACGAGGGCCTTATGGGCCGGCGTGGGGGCGGGGATGGCGGCGAGGGCAAAGGCTGTGGAAGTGAAGCACAGAATAAGGGCGAGCAGTATGCGGGTGGTGTTGGAGCGATGCATGGTCAATCTCCTTGATGTATTAGAAGCCGCGCTCACGGAATTGGTGTATGAGGCGGCGATCTTTTTTTGTGGGTCGACGGGCCGGGGCGATATCGAGGGCAGCGAGGGCTTTGCGTTCGGCGGCCTGGCGAAGTCTGCGCTCGCGGCTTTCGTCGGTTTCGCGGTAGAGGGTTTGGGCGACGCTGGCAGGGCCGCGCATGGCGCTAAGGGCGAGGACTTCGACGGTGAACTGCTCGTTATCGGTGCGTATATCGAGCATATGGCCGATGCGGACCTCGCGGGAGGCTTTGGCTTCGATGGTGTTGGAGAGGATGCGACCGAGTTCACAGGCGCGGCTGGACTGGGCGCGGGTTTTGAAGAAGCGCGCCGCCCAGAGCCACTTGTCCATACGGACTGGCTCATGGGGCTGGGTCTGTGATTCTTTGGTCGCCATTCAATCATTCTGCCATCCGGAGGTTGTGGTGTGTCCAGTAGGACACGGAGACGGTAAAATATATTAATGCAGCGCTTCTTTCGAATCTCGACCCTCGCACTCTTCGCGTTAGCCCTGGTTGGGCTGAGCGCATCGGCACAAAGCAAAGACTCCGGCCGCGGCCGCAAGTTCAAAGAGCCGCCTCCGACGGCGCGTCTTGAGATAACGGTGCTTCATGATACGAACGGCAAGCCTATCGAGAATGCGTCGGTGATCTTCCACGTGATCAATAGTCGTGAAAAAGGCAACATGCAGTTGCGCACCAACGAAGACGGCAGGACGGTCATTGATGTGCTCGAGATCGGCTCGACGGTGCGTTTCCAAATTGTTGCGCAGGGTTACCAGACCTATGGGCAGGATTTCAAGATCGACAAGCCGAGCCTTAATTTGCTGGTGAAGTTGAGTCGTCCGGTGGACCAGTATTCGATCTACAAGGACCACTCGAAGGACAAGCCGCAGCCAGCACCGGCGCCGGTTCCTGTGGAGAACGGCCAACAGGGTCAACCGAAGTAATTGGCGGCAACGATGCAGAGTGTGCAGCCAATGACGGGCCCACTGAGCGGCAAGGTCGCACTGGTGACGGGCGGGTCGAAGCGGCTGGGGCGTGCGATAACGTTGGCGTTGGCTGATGCAGGCGCGGATGTGGTTGTGACCGGGCGCTCGGCGTCAAAGGAATCAGATGAAGTTGTGGCGCTGGCTCAGTTAAAGGGCCGGCGAGCACTTTTTGTGGCTGGTGATGTGCGCAGCGAGGCGGCGGTGCGCGAAGCGGTACAGAGCGCGGTCGGTGAGATGGGCAAGCTGGACCTGCTGGTGAACAATGCGGGGCGGTTTGATTCGGCGAAGCTGGATGAGCTGAGCATTGAAAAATGGGATGAAGTATTTGCGGTGAATACGCGTGGGCCGTTTTTGATGGCGCGCGAGGCGATGGTGCATCTGCGGGCGTCGCAGGGGCGGATTGTAAATATAGGTTCGCTGGGCGGGATAAACCCGTGGCCGACGCATGCGCATTATTGTGCGTCGAAGGCGGCGTTGCACCGGCTGACGGAAGCGATGGCGCTGGCGTTTGCTCCTGAGGTGAGTGTGAACTGTGTTGCGCCGGGGTGGATAGAGTTTGCAGAGTTCGGAGAGCCGGCAGCGGCGCATTTTGCGGCGATGACGCCCATGAAGAAGAACGGACGGGCTGAGGATGTGGCGGCGGCGGTATTGTTCTTTGCTTTTGGGCCGCACTTTATTACAGGGCAGACGCTGGTTGTGGATGGCGGGCTGGGGCTGAAGTAAATTTATTTACCGATAAAGCGAGAGAAAAATCCTTTGCCATTCGAGCGGTGTTCGCTTCCGGTATCAAAACGCTTTTTATCGCCTGACTTTAGGCCGATGATATCGGGTTGCGGCGGCAGAGGTGTGCCTTCGAAGGCGGCGCGTGGATTGGTGACGCAGAGGCGTTCGGCGGTCTCTTGTCCCATGCGTTTGCAGACGTATTCATAACCTTGCTTGAGATGCGGCGGACGCCACTCGGGATGATGCGCGTCGCTGGCGAGGAAGTGGATGGCGTTGCGTTTAAGCAAGGAGTGGGAGAAAGATTCCGCAGCCTGACCGAAGCGGCCGTAGAGCGCGGAGGCGGTGACCTGGACCAAGACGCCGTTCCGCAACCACTCGTCGAGCATTTCGGGCTTGCGCTGGATGATGGGATTGCGCTCGGGGTGGGTGATGATGAGCGTGTAGCCAACGATGCGGAGCCGCTCCATGGCCTGCGTCAATTGCGGCGGAATGGCGAGGTTGGAAAACTCGATGAGCAGGTAGCCCTTGTTGTTGATGGAATATTTCAAAGGGTTGGCGAGGGCGTCTTCGATGTTTTCGGTATTCAGGTGGAAGTCGCAACCGAGGCCGAGCGTCAGTCTGCCATTCAAGCGCTCGCGCAGAATGGCAAGGCGCTCTTCAATGACTGGCAGATTGTATTCGTATTTTTCATGGGCGTGGGGCGTGCAGACGATGTGCGTGATGCCGTCCTTGATGGCTTCTTCGGCCATCAACAGGGAGGCTACGAGGTCGGCGGGTCCGTCGTCAACGCCGTAGATTAGGTGGTGATGAATGTCGTACATCCGGTTTAATTGTACAGCTTGGTCAGAATTGAGATTCGCACTCGGCGAGTTGGCTGGGGAATTTTTGTTCAGTTGAGAAAAAGCAAAGGAAAAAGCAAATGCAAATTCCTCGCCAAGCTCGGAATGACAATGCATGGGTGTGAGAAAGATTTTTGTATGACAGGCTACGGGGAGTGAATCAGAACATCTTTAACTGGATGTTGAGATATTTTTTAGGATTGGTGCGCATGCCGTTGATGAGCTGGCTGGCCTGGTCCATGGTCTGGTCGGCGTGGTCGTAGAGCGAGCGGTTTTTGAAGAGCTGGCCAACGCTGCCCTGGCCTTCGTCGACCTGCTTGAGCAGACTGTCGAGGTGGGTGATGGAGTCGTCGAGCTTGCGGGCGAACTCGGGGTCATGGGTGAGCTTGCCGGCGACGCCGTTGCCGTCGCGAATTTCCTTGAGGATATGGTTTGTGTTCTCGATGGCGGAGTTGAGGTTGTTGTAGAGCGTGGGATCGTGGATGAGCTTGCCCGCCGTTCCTTTGGTTGAGTCGAGATTGGCGGCGATGTTGTCGATGTGGGTGACGGCGTCGTTGGCGCGGTTGTAGAGGGTGTCATCGTTGACGAGCTTGCCGAGCGTGCCTTTGCCGTTGTTAATGGACGACGAGATGGACTCGAGGTCGGAGGTGATGTGGTCGAGCTTGGCCGCGAGTGCGCGGTCGCCGATAAGCTTGCCGATGGTACCTTTCTGGTCGTTAATGGTCTTGACAGTGGTCTGCAACTCGCCTATGAGGGCATCGATATGCTTGATGGATTCGTTGCTGTTGCTGATGACCTGATCGATGCTGGGCGCGTCGCCAGGCAGGAGCTCGGCGTTGTTCTTCGGTGGCGGACCGGTTGCATGAAGGGAATCGAGGTCGAGGAAGCTGTCGCCGAGAACTCCGGCTGATTTGATGGAGGCTTTTGTGTCGGTGTGCAACTGGGCGATATCGGAATCGTTGACCGTGACGACGACCTCAACCATGTTGGGTTTGTGGTCGGGGACGACCTTGACGCTTTTGACGTTGCCCTTGGGGACGCCCTGAAGAGTGACGGGCGCGCCGACCTTGAGGCCGGCTGCATTTTCAAAGTAGCAGCGGAGGTTGATCTTGCGGGTGAAGAGTCCGCCGGTGGAGCCTGTCATGAGGAAGATAAGGACGACAAGGATAATCAGCGCGACAGCGACAAGCACGCCGACCCGCAACTGCGACCATCGAATTTCCTGTTGACTTGGCACGCGAGTTTCGCTGCTCCCTTTGAAATGAGGATAGCAGAATTCGGTTAGGGAAACTTCAATAGATCGAGTGATGGGCGGAGGGTTCAGGCGGATTCAAGTCAAGCAGATTCAAGGATGACGCTAGCCATGGCGAGGGAGTCGGTGTGCGTGAGCGAGAGGCTGGAGCGGGTGACGCCGAGACGCTGGGCGAATTCAAGCGCGCGGCCGTGGAAGCGGAGGCTGGGGCGGCCGGAGGGTTCGCGGGTGACTTCGATCTCAAGCCAGTTGACGCCGCGGCTGATGCCGGTGCCTAGGGCTTTGGCGGCGGCCTCTTTTGCGGCGAAACGGGCGGCGAGGCTTTCGGCGCTGTTGCGCTTGCGGAGGCAGTAGGCCTGCTCAGTGGCGGTGTAGATGCGGTCGAGGAAGCGCTGGCCGTAGCGCGAGTGTGAGGCTGCTATGCGTTCAATCTCGGTAATGTCGATGCCGGTGCCGACAATCATGATGCACTCACGTTAAATGATGCAGGTGATGCAAAGCTATTTTGATTTGGTGCATAGAGGCCATTACTTTAGACAGAGTGTTGAGGCAGAAGAAGTTGTGGTGTGACTGAAATATGGTCATGGAGCGTACGACGGCCGCACAAAGGTGAAGGCATGCACCCGCTCACCGATAACCCGAACGTGAAGCATATGATCACCCAGCAAATAGTACAGAAACCGGCCAACATTCCCTGGGCGATCCAGATGCGGGCCATTTCGACCGAGGAGCCGGAGTTGCTGGTGCAGCGGCTGACGGGCGCGATTCTGGGCTCCGGGGGCTGGGTGTTGAGCCGCGGGGCGGATGATGAGGGAATCATCAACCTGCTCTTTGAGTTTGAGCGGCATGTCTGCGTGGATATTTACAGCATGTTGATAGGAGCGGGTCTTGAGCTGAGCCAGCAAGGGCATCTGCGCTTTACTGAGCTTTGCCAGTGCACGTGTTCGCATCCAGACGAGTGTGGCACGGAGATTGCGAGCGTGGAACTGGAGATACAGACCTTCGCAGATAAGTTTCACGTGGAAGACGTTTATCACAATACGCCGCTGTAGTTTTTAGCCGGCTTCGACGAGGCCGTATTTCCGTTGCCATGCTTTTTTGAGACGGTCCCATACGCGAACGCGTTCCTGCTCGCTGATGCCCTCTTCCGGTTTGGTGGCGAAGTTTTCGGCTTCGATCTTGGCTATCTCTAGGAGTTTGCGGTCGCGTAGCAGATTGGCGACGCGGAAGTCGGGGAGGCCGGCCTGGCGCGTGCCGAAGAATTCGCCGGGGCCGCGCATTTCGAGGTCAAGCTCGGCGAGTTCGAAGCCGTCTTGAGTGCGGACCATGGCTTCGAGGCGTAGTTCGGCTTGCTCGGTGATCTTGCGACCGGTCATGAGAATGCAGGAACTTTCAGCGGTGCCACGACCGACGCGGCCACGGAGCTGATGGAGCTGCGCCATGCCGAAGCGGTCGGCGTGCTCGACGACCATGACGGTTGCGTTGGGGACGTCGACGCCGACTTCGATGACGGTGGTGGCGACGAGGACATCGAGTTCGCCGCGCTGAAAGCGACGCATGATGATCTCTTTGCGGTCGGCATCGAGGCGGCCGTGGAGGAGAGCGACTCGGAGTCCGGCGAGCGGACCGTTGCTGAGGTGCTCGTACATGTCGACTGCGGATTTGAGAGCGGTGCGGGTGGTGCTGTTCTTTGGTGTTTCGCCGAAGAGGTTTTCGTCGACGAGTTTCTTTTTGGCTTTGGTGGCAGCGCGTTTGGGGGCTGTTGTTTCGGCGGAGGTTTCTTTTTCTTCGTCGTGGCTGAAGTCGAGCTCGGGCTGGTCGGTGCTTGAGCCTTCGATGACGGGATAGACGATGTAGGCCTGGCGGCCTTTTTTGACTTCAGAGCGAACGAACTCCCATACCTTGCCGGCTTCATCGTCGAAGACGTGTGAGGTTTTGATGGGCATGCGGCCGGGGGGGAGTTCGTCGAGGACGCTGAGGTCGAGGTCGCCGTAGAGGCTGAGGGCGAGCGTGCGCGGGATGGGGGTTGCGGTCATGACGAGCATGTCGGGCTCGGCGACGTTGGGTTTCTTCATGAGCTTGAAGCGCTGGAGGACGCCGAAGCGGTGTTGCTCGTCGACGACGATGAGGCCGAGTTTGTCGAACTCTACTTTTTCTTCGATGAGCGCGTGGGTGCCGATGATGATCTGCGCTTCGCCGCGGTTGATGAGGGCGCGGGTGTGGCGCTTGCGGTCTTCGTCTAGCGAGCCGGTGAGGAGAACGATGCGGTAGTTTTTGCTGGAGCGCTCAAGGAGTTTGCGCGCGGCGAGGTAGTGCTGCGTGGCGAGGATTTCGGTCGGGGCCATGAGCGCGGCCTGGTAGCCGTTTTCGACGGCGACGAGCATGGCCTCAAAGGCGACGATGGTTTTGCCGGAGCCGACATCGCCCTGGAGGAGGCGGCGCATGGGGTGCGATTGACGCATGTCGGCGACTATTTCACCGAACGCGCGTTTTTGCGCGGCTGTGGGCTTGAAGGGCAGGACTTCTTTGAGCGCTTCGCGGAGTGCGTCATTGGTTTCAAAAGCGACGCCAGGTTGCTTTTTGAGGCGACGGCGTTTGAGTTCGAGGCCGAGTTCGAGGTAGAACAATTCTTCAAAGATGAGTCGACGTTGCGCGGGGGTAGCAAATTTTTGCAGTGCTTTGACGTCGGTGCCGTCAGCGGGGAAGTGGGTTCCGTTGAAGGCGAGTTCACGCGAAGGAAGGTCAAGGCGCGCGAGGAGTTTTGCGGGGAGGGTTTCGTCGACGCGGCCGCGGAGGTCTTCCAGGAGATGCCATGCGGCTTTGCGCATCCACTTGGTGCTGAGCTTAGCGCCGAATTGTGCGCCGGATTTGGGGCTGGCCTGGCTGCTGCCGAGGGATTCATAGACGGGCGTGATGCGGCCGACCTCAAGCATGCGGGCGAGTTCGTCGTCGCTGGCGTCGGGGAGAATCTCGTATTGTGGCTGAATCATTTTGAGGTTGGCAGCGGAGCGGGATGCCTCAACGCGGCCGAAGACGGCGACTGTTTGCCCAGCGTGGAAGCGGTTTACGAGATAGCTGCCGTGGAACCAGACGCATTTGATGGCGTGGCGACCCTGGCCGAGGGTGAGCTCGAAGATGGGCATTTTGCGGGTGCGGAGAAGCGTTGAGCCGCGGACCTCGCCGATGACGCTGACCGGTTCGCCGGGTTTGATCTCGTCGAGTGGGACAGGGTTGCGGCGGTCTTCGTAGCGGAAGGGGAGATGGTAGAGGAGGTCTTCTGCGATCTCAATGCCGCGCAGCTTGAGGAGTTCGGCGACACGAGGGCCGACGCCACGGACGTACATGACCGGACTATCGAGCTCTGCCACAAAGCGATGCTAAATTGCCTTGGGGGCGGGAGACAAATATTGTGGAAAACGGAAGGAACTTAGGGGCGGGCCGCCGCGTAGATTTTATAAATGACAAATCGCCTGCCGTGTAGACTCACTATGCGGCCATTTTGTTCGCCGTCAACAATCACAGGAGCACCATGCCCATAGTTGAATTGAAACAGATAACCAAGGCATACGAGAACAAAGTCGCAGTCAACAAACTGAGTATGTCGATAGAGGCGGGGCAGATGTTTGGGCTGCTGGGGCCGAATGGCGCCGGCAAAACGAGTTCGATACGGATGATGATAGGGATCACGATTCCTGACTCAGGAACAGTGAATTTATTTGACAAGCCGTTTGACCGCGCGGCGCTGGAGCGGGTTGGGTATTTGCCTGAAGAGCGCGGGCTTTACAAGAAGATGAAGGTGATTGAGCAGTTGGTCTTCTTTGGGCAGTTGCGCGGAGTTGCGGCCGATGAGGCGAGGCGGCGCGGCATTCGCTGGGCGGAGAAGCTGGAGATTGCTGAGTCGCTTGAGAAGAAGACGGAAGAGCTTTCCAAGGGCATGCAGCAGAAGATACAGTTCATCTGCTCGCTGATCCACGAGCCGGGATTGATCATTATGGACGAGCCGTTCA
>CAIMNN010000139.1 GCA_903842845.1 uncultured Acidobacteriaceae bacterium
CCATACTGCGAGGGATCACCCGTTCCCATCCCGAACACGGAAGTTAAGCCTCGCTGGGCCGATGGTACTGCACGGGTGACTGTGTGGGAGATTAGGTGATCGCCGGCATAATTCTTAAGTACAAATAGCCGCTCTTCGGAGCGGCTTTTGTGCGTTTGTGGGCATTTATTTAGTCGGAGAAGTGAGCCTTAATTAGATTTTTGCTGAAAGCATTCGTAAACCACGACATTGTTGCCGCCGGTGGTGTCGCCGGCGGGTGCGTTCTCGCCGCCGCGCGGGCCCCAGGAGTAGATGGAGAGTGAGAGTGTCTTGCGGTTCACGGTGGCGCAGCCGAGCGGCTTTGCTGACCAGGCGCAGCCGCCGCGGACGATGAGCTGGTCGCCGGATTCGTCGAATTTGAGATTGCGCAGGTGTTGCGATGCAAACTCGTACTGGACGGTTTCGGTGACGGTGTGGGCAGTGAGGTCGAAGGCGAAATTCAGGTGCTCAATGCTGAAGTGCCCTGATGTCGCGCATTGATAGGTCAAGATTTGTGGTTCTGTTGGTGCCGGTGTCTGGCTTGTAAGTGTAGTGGCGGCGAGGAGAATGGCGAGCGCGAAAGGAATCTGTTTCATCGATGACCTCGAAGGGGCCCGGATTTGGAAAGCAGAGACAGTGTACAGCGGAATGTTTTTTAGACGGTTAAAGTTGTGTTGGGTTGCCAATAAGTTAGAGCCACAGGGATTATTTCTTCAGCAGCTCCGCCGCGCGGTAGAACGAGCCCAGGTTGTGGACGTTGGTGTAGCCCATTGCTGAGAGGCGCTTCTTTGCCATTCCGCTGCGCATGCCGCTTTGACAGTGAAGCAGGAGCGGTGTGCTCTGGTCCGGAATCTTCTTGGGAATCTCATCAAGCCGCTCGAGAGGAAAGTTAACGGCGTTGGGCAGGTGCCCTGAGCTAAACTCCGGCACGGAGCGGACATCAATGACGACGGCACCGGCCTTGATGAGCTGCTCGGCGTTTTTTGACGACAACTGCCCGGCCTGCTTCAAAAGATAGAAGACGACAATTACAGCAATGGCCGTGATGACGAGCGCAATGTTCATGGCTCCATTATCGTTCACGCACTCCAATTTTGGTGCAGATGCAGAGCCAAGGAGGCGAGCGCAATTCAGCTTTGGGAATGCTAATCTGAATTTGTTCAAGATTCCCCATGCCAAGAGGTTCACTATGTGGTCAGCGTTTAAATGGAGCACATTTCTATTAGCTTTCTTGTTGTTTGTCCCCACTTGCCGTGCCGACAGCCGCAGCGGCCACGTAGTGGGCGAGGTGAAGATAACAATTCTTTCGACGATGCTGGTCAGCACGCGTGACGGCGTGGGTGAGTGGGGATTTTCAGCTTTAGTTGAGGCCGACGGGCACAAGATCCTGGTTGATACGGGCGGCTCGCCGGAGACGGTGCTGAAGAATGCGGCAGCGTTGAGGATAGACCTGTCCGATGTGCAGGATGTGTTGTTGACACACAACCACAGCGACCACACCAGCGGACTGTTGACGCTGCGTCGCGAGATGATGAAGCGTAATCCAAACGCGCTCTCACGGGTGTATGTGGCGCGCGGCATCTTCTGGAGCCGCCCAGTGAATGGGCGCGAAGGCAACAACATGGTCGCGGTGAAACCGGAGTATGAGAAGACCGGCGGAAAATTTATTGAGTTAACCGAGGGCGAAGAGATATTTCCCGGCGCGTGGCTGACCGGGCCAATAACGCGCACTTATCCTGAGAAGAACTGGAGCGACCTGGGCAAGGTGATAGCGCCGACGGGGATTACGGAGGATACGATTCCCGAGGATATGTCGCTCGTGCTTGAGACGGTGAAGGGAATTGTTGTGGTCACTGGCTGCGGCCATGCGGGTGTGGTGAATATAGTGACGCAGTCAACGAAGCACTTTCCCGGCGAGCCGGTATATGGATTGGTGGGCGGGCTTCATTTATATCGGCAGACAGACGCGCAACTGGATTGGACGAGCGACATGTTGAAGAGCTTCAAAGTGGAGAACCTGCTGGGCGCGCACTGCACGGGGATAGAAGCCGTCTATCACTTGCGCCAGCGGATGGGGTTGAGCCGCAAGACTGCACTGGTCGGCAGTGTGGGCGCGGAGTTCACGCTGAGAGATGGAATTAGACCGGGCGAGTTGGAGAAATAATGAAGCAGGGCGCAATCAGAACAGATTGCGCCCCTTGATATTAGATTTGCTTATCTTCAGTTTTTGCGCGGTGGGCGGCGGTGAACTGTTCATAGGCATCGCAGCCTGATTCGCGCCACCACTGTTCGTACTCGCGCCATGCGGGGCGGCCGCCGAGGCGGGCAAAGGGACCGCGTGGTGAGTGCGTCCCTACCAGGATGCGGACAAGCAGCAGCAGCCCGACAGCCTGCCAGTAAGTAATGGTGTGCAACGCGAAGAGCGTGGGGATGAGCGCGTTCCAGAGCAGCATGACAACTGCGCCAATGACAAAGGCCATGACCACGAAGAAGAGGATGCGGAAGGGCATGTGGAAGTGCATACGGCGGTGTTCGTGCGGTTTGAAATTCATAGTGACTCCTTGGATGTGTTGTGAATGTGTGCAAGACGTTTACGCAGTTTGGCCGCGGCGCGGCTTTTGCGCGAGAGCAATGTCCCGACAGGCTCGTCCCATTCCTCGGCAAGCTCGGCGAAGGAGCGGCCGTCTATCTCAGTGGCGATGAAGATGGCGCGCTCGGCCGGCGCTAGCTCGTCGATTGCCTGGTAAAGCGTGGCGCCGAGCTCGCTATTCTCAAGTTCCTTGTCGGGCAGTGGACGCGTGTCAGTCGGCGTAAAAAGCGGTGCATCGTTCTCATCGGATGCGTCGAGTGATA
Organism: uncultured Acidobacteriaceae bacterium; assembly: GCA_903842845.1. Taxonomy (GTDB): domain Bacteria; phylum Acidobacteriota; class Terriglobia; order Terriglobales; family Acidobacteriaceae; genus CAIMNN01. The sequence continues at coordinate 2,872 of CAIMNN010000139.1, forward strand.
TCTGCGGCTTGCGCGACCTGCGCCGGTCGAGAATGCGGTTCGAGAGGGAGCGGTAGATGTATGCGGTCAGGTTCTCGATGCCGGCGACAAGGCCGGAGCGCTCGAGAAGATGAGTGATTACATCGGAGAGGACCTCCTCGGCGTCGAGTGACTCATCGCCGTAGGTGTTGCGTCGTATGAAGCGCAGAAAGCGGTCCTGCTCGCGTGTGTAGATCTCGGCGATTCGATTTGTGCCGGGTGCGGGCAAGGATGCTCCTGTTTGCTGCATACAGAGATAGAGACGTGGATGCGCCTGATTTTATTGCATAGGAGATTTTACGTTGAAAGGTGCAAAGAAAAAGCCGGCGCTAGGCCGGCTTTTAAAATTTCAGAGTGCGTGAATTATTTTGCTTTGGGTCCGGCGTTGCGGATGTTCTCCGGAGCGTCGAACTGTTTGAAGTTGGCTGCGAAGCGTGCGGCGAGGTCGGCGGCCTGTTTGTCGTAAGCCGCTTTGTCGGCCCAGACGTTGCGCGGGTTGAGAATCTCCGCGGGAACATCGGGGCAGCTCGTCGGAATGCTGAGTCCGAAGGCGGACTCAGTCACGAATTCAACATTGTGCAGACGGCCATCGAGCGCGGCGTTGACGAGCGCGCGGGTGATCTTGAGGCTCATGCGCTTGCCGATGCCGAATGCACCGCCGGACCAGCCGGTGTTGACCAGCCAGCAGGTTGCGTTGTGCTGTTGAAGGCGTTTGCCGAGCATCTCCGCGTAGATGCGCGGGGCGAGCGGCAGGAACGGCGAGCCGAAGCAGGCGCTGAATTCCGGAACCGGCTCGGAGCCGCGGCCAGCCTCAGTGCCGGCGAGTTTGGCGGTGTAGCCCGATAGGCAGTGATACATCGCCTGGTCGGGTGTGAGGCGCGAGATCGGAGGCAGTACGCCGAACGCGTCAGCAGCGAGGAAGAGAAC
>CAIMNN010000140.1 GCA_903842845.1 uncultured Acidobacteriaceae bacterium
GACTGCCTCCTCGGCAACATCGAACTCATCACCGAGTACGGAATCAAAATCGCAAATCTCCCCGCCGCCCCAACCGGCGTCACTCGCCTCTACATGGCGCTCGACAACAAACTTGTCGCCGCCTTCGATGCACAAGACCAGCTCCGCCCCGGCGTTGCAACACTTACACGCAACCTCACTCATCTCGGCCTGCAACTCTTCATCCTCACAGGCGACTCAGCCTCCGCCGCCGAACCCATCGCCCGCGAAGCCGGAATCACCAACGTCGAAGCCAGCCTCGACCCCCTAGGCAAGCTCACACGCATCCGCCAAATGCAGCAGCAGGGTCACAAGGTCGGCATGGCTGGCGATGGCATCAACGACGCCGCAGCCCTCGCCCAGGCAGACGCAGGCATCGCCATGGGCACCGGAGCCGACCTCGCACAGGAAGCCGGCGATGTGCTCCTCCTCCGCTCCGACCCCGCGCTCATCGCTCACTCCATCACCCTCGCACGCGCAACCCTGCGCATCATGCGCCAGAACCTCATCTGGGCCGCTGCCTACAACCTCCTCGGCATCCCACTTGCCGCCGGCGCGCTTTACCCCGCTTTCCACATTCTCTTGAGCCCGTGGCTCGCTTCCGTCGCCATGGCCTTCAGTTCCATCAGCGTTCTAGCCAACAGCCTCCGCCTTCGTAAATGGTCGCCGCCCGTCATCACCTAGTCCTGTAAACTAAATGCACATTCGCCGGTCTTCCGGCTTCCCGGTGAATCTGCAAAGTGCGCATCCTCACTCGATACATCCTCGGCGAGATCCTCTCCCACACGCTCATCGGCTGCGCGCTCTTCACCTTCATTCTCTTCATGCGCGACCTCCCGCACATCCTTGAGATGGTCGTCCGCAACTCTTCTTCTTTCTCAAATGTCTTCGAGGCATTCATCTACACCCTGCCTCAGACCTTCATGCTCACCATCCCTATGTCTGTTCTTGTGGGTGTGTTGCTCGGTCTAGGCCGCCTTGCATCTGACAGCGAGATCACAGCCATGCGCGCCTCAGGCCTCGGCATCGGCTACTTCCTCCGCGTCTCCGCCATCGTCGCCGTCACCGGAACCATCATCGGCCTCTTCAACTCTCTCTATCTCGCACCTAAATCCGAACAGGCCATCCTCGACCTCAAGCAATCGCTCGCCACATCGCAGGCCTCCTACGAAATTCAACCCCGCGTCTTCATTGAAGAGTTCAAGAACGCCGCCATTTACGTGCAGGATGTCCGCTCCGGCGCAGGCGCAACCAACTGGCGGCAGATCTTCATGGCCGACCTCTCCGACCCCGATGCTCCCCGCATCACTACCGCAGAATCCGCCACAGTCGTCAACGACAACTCGCAGTACCTGATGATGCGTCTGCGCAACGGTGCAGTGCATGAAATCTCCGCAGACAATCCAGATACGTATAACGTCTCTACCTTCACCACCACCGACAAACCGCTCCTGCTCAGCCCGCAAAGCGACGTACACCTCGGCCGCGTGGATACGCCTATCTTCGCCATGCCGAACGGCGACCTGCTCAAGCACTTCCACGACGCCGATGGCCGCCGCTACGAACTCGAGTTCCATAAGCGTTTCGCCTATCCGGCCGCATGCATTGTCCTCATGCTCGTCGGAGTCCCGCTCGGCGCTGCATCCCGCCGCGGCGGAAAAAGCTCTGGCTTTGTGCTGACGCTCGTCCTCGTCTTTCTCTACTACTTCCTCTCTTCAACCGGCATCGCGCTCGGCCGTCAACACAAGATTCCCGCATTCATCGCCGTCTGGGCCGCCAATCTGCTCTTCGCCGCCGCTGGCACATTTCTACTCGTTCAAATGGCGCGCGGCAGCAACCTTATCCATGCACTGACCAGTTGGCTGCAACGTACCCTCAAATCCGATGGCATCGGCTCCACCACATCCGGTACCGTCAAAGCACCCGCGCAACCCATCAAATCCGCCGCTACTGCTCCAACCCCCACTTACGGGCTCTTTGCTTCATTTAACGAATCACCCCATCGTCTGCCTCGCTCCGTCTTCCCGCGCATTCTCGACGAGTACGTCATCCGCCAATTCCTAGGCACTTTTTTCCTCGTGCTTAGCGGCTTCGTCCTGCTCATGCTCATCTTCACCGGCTTCGAGCTCATCGGCGATATCATCCGCAACCACGTCCCGCTCTCCATCGTCGGCGGATATCTCTTCAACCTCACACCCAGCATGATCTACGCCATCACCCCGCTCGGCGTGCTCATCGCCGTCCTCGTCACCTTCGGCGTTCTCAACCGCAACAGTGAAATAACCGCCATGAAGGCGACCGGCATCTCCATCTACCGCCTCATCATTCCCGTTCTGCTCATCTCCACCGCGCTCGCCACAAGCCTCTTCCTCTTCGACCAGTACTACCTGCCGCAGGCCAACCGCAAACAGGAAGCGCTGCGCAGCGCCATCAAGGGCCGCCCACCGCGCACCTTCCTCAATCCTGAACAACAATGGATCTTCGGCCAGCAACTCCCCGGCAAGCCCGCGCACATTTTCTTTTACAAGCTTTTCGATTCCGATAAAAATGAGTTCTTCGATCTATCAATCTTCGAGTTTGACCCCGGCACATTCTCACTCTCGCGCCGCATCTTCGCCAAACACGTAGCCTGGAATCCATCCAACAGCGCGTGGCAGTTTGAAGACGGCTGGCAGCGCGACCTCGAAGGCGCCAACACCATCAACTTCCAAGAGTTCCAATCGGCTGCATTCCCCGAAATGCGCGAAGACCCCTCCTACTTCCGCAAAGAAAATCTGCAATCGCAGGAGATGAACTTCGGCCAGCTCCGCAACTACATCGCCGACCTGCAGCAAAGCGGTTTTGACACCATGCGCCTCCGCGTCCAGCTCTGGCACAAGATCGCCTACCCGCTTATCTGCATTGTCATGGCCATGTTGGGAATCCCATTTGCGCTCGCGATGGGCCGCCGCGGCTCGCTCACTTCGATCGCCGTAGCCATCGGCGTCGCTCTCGCCTACTGGGTTGTCGCGGGACTATTTGAAGCCATGGGCAACGTAAACTATCTGCCCTCGCTCGTCGCCGCCTGGTCCCCCGACCTGCTCTTCGGCCTCACCGGCGGCTATCTACTTTTACGAACTCCTACCTAATCCATATCCCGCCAATTCAGCCCAAACGCCAAATCCGCAATCAATGGAACCTTCAACTTCGCCACGCCTTCCATCTTCTCGCGCACCAGTTGTTCAGCCGCCTCACGCTCCGCCTCGGGCACCTCAAACAGCAATTCGTCATGAACCTGCAACACCATCTGCGTCTTCAACTTGCGCGCCTTTAGTTCATGTTGAATTTCAATCATCGCCAGCTTGATCAAGTCGGCCGCGGTTCCCTGCAACGGCGTGTTCACCGCAGTCCGCTCGGCAAAGCCCCTCTGGTTCGGATTCCGGCTCTGAATGTCAGGTATCGGCCGCATCCGCCCAAACATCGTCCGTACACTCCCGCGCCGCCGCGTCTCTTCAAGCGTCTTTTCGATAAATGCCTTAACGCCTTGATATCGCTCAAAATATCTCTCGATGTAATCCCGCGCCTCCCACTGCGGAATCCCCAACTGCGCCGCCAACCCAAACGCCGAGATGCCGTATACAATCCCAAAGTTCACCGCCTTGGCCCGGTTGCGAGTCTCCTTGTCCATCCTGTCCGCAGCAACCCCAAACACCTCGCTCGCCGTCAGCGTATGGATGTCCACATTGTTCTTGAAGGCGTTAACCAGCAGCGGGTCCTCGCTGAAATGCGCCATCAGCCGCAGCTCTATCTGCGAGTAATCCGCCGAGAGCAGCAGATTCCCCGGCGCCGCCACAAACGCCGCACGAATCTCGCGCCCCAGC
>CAIMNN010000141.1 GCA_903842845.1 uncultured Acidobacteriaceae bacterium
CGGGTATTCTAAAGTGTTGCAGCAAAATCAAAATGGAAAAGGTGAATGATGACGGATAGTTCCGTTGAGATACCGGTTGTGCCGGCTGAGTTTCCGAAGTTGCGCGTGGCGGTTTTGGGCGCGGGCAAGATGGGCGGCATTCTGCTGCAAGCGTTTTTGAAGCAGAACCTGTTTGCACCGGAACAGATCACAGCGACGGTGGGGCACGCGGAGCGGGCGCTGGCGCTGAGCACGCAGTGGGGGCTTGAGGTATCGACCGACAACCGCGCGGCGGTGAAGAACGCCGACCTGGTGCTGCTGGGCGTGAAGCCGTTCCAGGTGGATGCGCTGGTTGCGGAGATCAAGGGCGCACTGAAGCCGGGCGTGATGATAGTGAGCTTTGCCGCGAGCGTGAAGACGAGCGCGATCGAGGACGCGGTGGGCAAGGAGATTGCAGTAGTGCGCGCGATGCCGAACACTCCGGCGGCGCTGGGTTGCGGGGCGACTGCGCTATGCAAAGGCCGCTATGTGAACGCGAAGCAGATGGAGTTGGCAACGCGCGTGTTTGATACGGTGGGGCGTACGGTTGTCGTCGATGAGAAACACATGGACGCGGTGACTGGGCTTTCGGGGTCGGGGCCTGCGTATTTGTACATCATTATTGAAGCGTTGGCCGAGGCGGGCGTGAAAGTAGGATTGCCGCGCGATACGGCGACGCTGCTGGCTGCGCAAACAACTTACGGTGCGGCGCGAATGGTGCTGGACACGGGCTATCATCCTGCGCTGTTGAAGGACGCGGTGACGACGCCTGCGGGTTGCACGATCGACGGCATTCTTGAGTTGGAAGAAGGCGGTTTGCGTGTAACGCTGATAAAAGCGGTGATGCGAGCGACCGAACGCGCGCGGCAGTTGGCGGCGGGCTAGAATCAAGTTCTACGGAGAGGACCGACGATGAATATTCATGAAGGCGCCAAGAGGATCAAGCGAACGGGACAGATCTTATCGCTGATCGCAATTCTTCTCGCGCTTTTGCTGGTCATCTATCCAATCGTCTTTCAGACGGTATATCCTACGTCTCATCCATGGTTTTCATCGACACCGCTGCTGATACTGACTCTGATTTTTTTGATTCCGGGCGGAGTGATCTGGATATTTGGTTGGATACTGGAAGGATTCACAAGCAAGAAATCCTGATTCAATTTTGATTGCAGCAGATTCTCACGATGACAATCCAACGACCCAACTGGCTGCCTGCGTATATCCCTGAGTTCCAGGGATTACGCGGGTTTGCGATCTTGATTGTGATCGTTTTTCACTGCAAGGCTCTGCTGGAAGGGACGTGGGTGTATGGCGCTGCGCAGTGGGGCTGGTCGGGCGTTGAGCTGTTTTTCATTTTGTCGGGTTATTTGGTTACGACGATATTGCTTAGTGAGCGCGAGAAGCCTCCGTTTTTGAAAAAGTTTTATATGCGGCGTGCGCTGCACATTGTTCCGGTTTATTTATTGGTGTTGATAATTTGTTACACGATTCCTGATTGGTTTTTGGGCGATACGCTGGCGCATCAGACGCGGTGGCAGGTGCTCGTCGGGTATTTGTGTTTTGTGCAGAATTTGCGGCACTCGCCGCTGCCGGGAACGCTGGGGCCGACGTGGTTTTTGAGCGTGGTGGTGCAGTTTTATGTGGTGTGGGCAATCCTCATGAAATATATCCGGAGAATTCCGGTGCTGGCGCTGATATTGGTTGCGATGATGGTGACCTCGGCCGAGATGCGGCACTATTACTGGCATATGCCGTGGCTGAACACGACGCACACGCTGATACATATGGATGGAATTGCGCTGGGCAGTTTGATGGCGTTGGGAATCTATACGCTGCCGATGGCGAAGAGGTATTGGACGGTGCTGGGAGTTGCGGCAACGGTGCTGGGGTTTGTTGCGGCGGGAACGATTGCGGGCGGAACTTATTTGTTGGACACGGCGCTGGTTTTTGGATACGGCGGAGTGGTGCTGCTGGCGATGACGACGACGGGCGCGAAGAATCCAGTGAGCTGGGTTTTGCGGAAAGGGCCGTTGGAGTTTTACGGAACGATAAGTTATGGATTGTATTTGTGCCACATTCTTGTGTTTGTTTATTACGGTTCGTTTAATGCGCGGCTGGACACGATGGGCGCGGAAGGGCATTTAATTATTCTGGCGTTGCGGCTTATGGCAGCGACTGTGTTTGGCGCGATCCTTTATTACGGGGTTGAGTCGCAGGTGATGAAGCTGAAGAAATATTTTTAGAGCGCGCCGGCTGCGTTCATCTTGTTCAATAAGAGACGTTTTTTATAGTTGCAAAAGCGTAGTTTCGAGAGTGTCCGCACGATTCCACACTGTGATTCGAATCACGCCCCGCACATAGTGTGCACTGCTAGGCTGGTGATGGAGACGTCTGGCGAGGTGACTATATGAGTGCATCCACGAGCGACCCGAAGAATTCCCTTCCTCTTACGAATGATGAAGTTCAACTGATGAACGCCTATTGGCGAGCGGCTAATTATTTATCTGTCGGGCAAATTTATTTGAAAGACAATCCACTGCTGCAACGGCCGCTGACGCTTGAGGATGTGAAGCCGCGTTTACTGGGGCACTGGGGCACGACACCGGGCTTGAATTTTTTGTATGTGCATTGGAACCGGATCATCCGTGAGCGGGATTTGAATCTGCTGTACATCATCGGGCCGGGTCACGGCGGGCCGGGATTGGTTGCGAACAGTTATCTGGAGGGCTCGTACACGGAGACCTATCCGCTGATAGAGCGGAATGTGGATGGAATAAAAAGATTGTTCCGGCAGTTCAGTTGGCCGTATGGAATTCCGAGTCACGTTGCGCCGGAGACGCCGGGGTCGATACATGAGGGCGGTGAGTTGGGTTATTCGCTGGTGCACGCGTATGGCGCAGCGTTTGATAATCCTGATCTGGTTGTTGCGTGCGTTGTTGGTGATGGCGAGGCTGAGACGGGACCGCTGGCGACAAGTTGGCACTCCAATAAATTTTTGAATCCGGCGACGGATGGTGCGGTATTGCCGATTCTGCATTTGAACGGATACAAGATTGCGAATCCGACGATACTGGCGAGGATTCCGCAGGCGGAGCTCGAAGCGTTGATGCGCGGGTATGGGTATGAGCCGTTCACGCTTGAGGGTCATGAGCCGGAAGAGATGCATCAGAAGGCTGCGGCGATCTTTGACACGATGTTCGACCGCATAGCAGAGATACAGCACAACGCGCGCGTGAAGGGCGTGACGGAGCGGCCGATGTGGCCGATGCTGATACTGCGTACGCCAAAGGGATGGACAGGGCCGAAGTTTGTTGACGGCAAGCCGGTGGAAGGCACGTGGCGCGCGCATCAGGTTCCGTTCAGCGAAGTGAGAGAGAACCCGGAACATTTGAAGTTGCTTGAAGAGTGGATGCGCAGTTACAAACCGGAGGAGTTGTTCGACGCGAAGGGGCACTTCCGCGAGGAACTGGTTGCGCTGGCGCCGAAGGGGCGGCGACGGATGGGGATGAATCCTCATGCGAATGGCGGATTGCTGCTGAAGCCGCTGACGGTTCCGAACTTCCGCGAGTTTGCGGTGCGTGTGGATGAGGCGAAGCGCGGTGCGCTGGATGTGGAAACGACGCGCGTGCTGGGCAAGCTGCTGGACCACGTGATGCGCGCGAACAAGGAAGAGAAAAACTTCCGCGTCTTTGGGCCGGACGAGACGGCGAGCAACCGTTTGCAGGATGTGATCCCCGATGCGGGGAAGATGTGGATGGCCGAGACGCTGTCGGTGGACGAGAACTTATCCGAGACGGGCCGCGTGATGGAAGTGCTGAGTGAGCACATGTGCCAGGGCTGGCTTGAAGGATATTTGTTGACGGGGCGGCATGGGTTCTTCAGTTGCTATGAAGCGTTCATACACATTGTTGACTCGATGGTGAACCAGCACGCGAAGTGGCTGAAGTCGACGCGCGAGATTCCGTGGCGCAAACCGATTGCGAGTTTGAATTATTTGCTCACGTCGCATGTGTGGCGTCAGGACCATAATGGTTTTTCGCATCAGGACCCGGGGTTCATGGACCACCTGGTGAACAAGAAGGCGGATGTGGTGCGCATTTATCTTCCGCCGGATGCGAACACACTGCTTTCGGTTGCGGACCATTGTTTGCGCAGCCGGAATTACATCAACTTGATCGTCGCGGGCAAGCAGCCTGCGCCGCAGTGGCTGACGATGGATGAAGCGATAAAGCATTGCACGGCGGGTGTAGGGATTTGGGAGTGGGCTTCGACTGAAGGCGGCAAGGACCCGGATGTGGTGATGGCCTGCTGCGGCGATGTGCCGACGCTGGAGACACTGGCGGCGGTGATGCTGCTGAGGCAACAGGTGCCTGATCTGCGGATTCGCGTGGTGAATGTGGTTGATCTGATGGCGTTGCAGCCGTTCAGCGAGCATCCGCATGGATTGCCGGACGAGGAGTTTGACCGCATCTTCACGGCGGACAAACCGGTGCTGTTTGCGTTCCACGGTTATCCGACGTTGATACACCGGCTGACGTATCGCAGGAACAATCACGATAACATTCACGTGCGCGGATACAAGGAAGAAGGCACGACGACGACACCGTTCGATATGTGCGTGCTGAATAATTTGGACCGCTTTCAGCTTGTGCTGGATGTGGTGCGGCGCGTACCGCGTTTGAGGGGAATGATCGACGAGGCCGAGCAAATTTACTCCGAGGCGATAGAGCGCCATCACTTGTATGTAACGGAGAATGGCGAGGACCTGCCTGAGATACGCAACTGGAAGTGGAGCGCGAAGTAGCACTGAACAACAATCACAATGATGAAAAACAAATAAGGGGATGAAAGAAGGTCATGAGCAATTTGCCGGTACTGGTGCTGAACAGCGGTTCGTCGTCAATCAAGTTTGCAATGTACGAGGCCGGTAACGGCAAGCGCGAGAAGTTGTTTGACGGCGCGGTGGATGGAATTGGCACAGCGATGGGCACGTTCTGGATAAAGGATGCGGCGGGGAAAAAGCTAGTCGACCAGACGCCGCCGCTGCCATCGCGCGCTGAGGCATTTGCATTGGTGGCCGCTGCATTGAACTCGGCTGATTTTCCGAAACCGGCGGCGATCGGGCATCGCGTGGTGTGCGCGGGGCCGACGATTCGCGAGAATCAGTTGGTGACGCCGCAGTTCATCGATGAGTTGGAGAGTTACGCGGAGCTTGCGCCGCTGCATACGCCGATTGCGGTGTACATTTTGCGCGAGTCGTTGCGGTTGTTTCCGGGCGTGCCGAATTTCAGTTGCCTGGATACGTATTTCCACCGTCACTTTACGGAAGAGGTGTACACGCTGCCGCTGCCGCCTGAGTACGCGGCGATGGGCGTGCGGCGTTATGGATTTCATGGGCTGTCGTATGAGTCGATCGTGCATGAGTTGGAGCCGAAGGTGCCGGAGCGGTTGGTGGTTGCGCATTTGGGCAATGGCGCGTCGATATCGGCGATCAAGAATGGCGTGGGCGTAGACACTTCAATGAGCATGACGCCGTTCAGCGGAATTATCAGCGGCAGCCGCACGGGCGATATGGACCCGGGGGTGCTGATCTACATTTTGCGCAAGCTGGCGGCGGGCAAGCCGGGGACGCTTGAAGCAGCGGATGAGCTGGAGTCGATAATCGGCAAGAAGGCCGGGCTGCTGGGCGTGAGCGGATTGAGCAACGATATGCGCAGTCTGCGCGAGGCGATAGCTGCTGGGAACAAAGATGCGCGGCTGGCGGTGACGTTGTTCACGCGGTTGATTACGAAATATGTTGCGAGTTATTTTGCGGAGCTTGGCGGGATGGACATGCTGGTCTTCACGGGCGGCATTGGCGAGAATGATGGCGATACGCGCGCGGAGGTTTGTGCGGGGCTGAGTGCGTTGGGCATCAAGCTGGATGTGGCAAAGAATAAATCGCGCGGGATGGCAACGATATCAGCAGCAGACTCGAAGGTTGTGGTGCGTGTGATTCCGCCGGCCGAGGACCTGATGATCGTGAATCATGTGGTGCGGCTGCTGCATTGATTTTTGTGGCGGGGCAGGGTGAGAACTTTGAGTCGCTTGCCGAGTCGCGCAAATTCGGGGTCGGCGGTGACAAGGGTAGCGTTTTTGCGCATGGCGAGCTCGGCGGCGAAGCAATCAGCGAAGCCGAGCTTGTAGTGATGTTTCAATATAGCGCTTTCAATGGAAATTGCCTCATCGACAGGGATAAAAAGTAAAATAGACCGCAATGTATTGAAATATGTTTTTACATTCGCCTCATTCGTAAATTTTGAAAGTATGTAATGAACCTCACCAAGGTTGATGACTGAAATGTACACCTGAATTGTCCCTTTGGATGCTTGTATCAACAATTCCTCAACGATACGTTCACCTTGCGTATTGAGGAAGTGACGCACCAAAGCATTCGCATCAAGGACGTACTGCTTCAAAGACGATCCTCTCTTTCACGCTCCTTACGCTTCTCTTCGATCCACCAGGCTTCGACATCCTCTTCAACGTGACTCAAAATTCCACGTAATGCAAGAATTTCATCGATCGAAGTGGGTGTGATCTTGATACTACCCTTTTCATCACTTACCGACACACGCGTACCGGCCTTCAATTTGTATTTGCGGCGTAGCGCGGCAGGGATGACCAATTGTCCCTTGGAACTGACGGTTGCCATGTGTGTCATGTGTCTTACCTCAAGGTAAGACATATCTTACCTCGCTGGCTTACATTTTTCAATAGCGACCTGAAACAGCCAGCGGCGCAGGTGCAGTAGACTGGTGTTTCAATCATTGGAGTTTTTCTTATGCCTGCTCAAATCGATAGCCGCTCTTTTCCTTCCTCTGCGCTGCGCAGGTATGCGTGGGCTTTTCTGGCCTATTCGATTGCGGTGATTTTGTGGGGAACGATCGTGCGGGCTACGGGCTCGGGCGCGGGATGCGGGGAGCATTGGCCACTGTGCAATGGGACAGTGGTACAGCACGACGCGAACGTTCAGACGATGATCGAGTTTGTGCATCGCATCACAAGCGGGATTTCGCTCATCGGCGTGGTTGCGTTGGTGGTGTGGTGCTATCGCGGGACGGTGCGCGGACACCTGGCGCGGCGTGCGGCGGTGGCGGCAGTGGTGTTCATGGTGATCGAGGCGGTGCTGGGCGCGCTGTTGGTGGTGTTGGGGTTGACTGCGCAGAGTACGTCGCCAATGCGTGCGCCGTTTTTGGCGCTGCACCTGACGAACACTCTGCTGCTGATTGCGAGCATGACGCTGACGGCGCATTTGCTTGGACGCAAAGAGGGCGCGGTGGCCGGGCAGGTGAAGCTGGTTGCGCCGTGGTCGACGCTCATGGGCGTGATGGTGGTGTTGATCGTCGGCGTGACGGGATCGCTGGCGGCGCTGGGCGATACGCTCTTCCCTGCCGCGACACTTTCGACGGCACTCAATCAGGATTTTGCTGTGGCGAGCAACTGGCTGGTGCGCTGGCGGTGGACGCATCCGACGGTGGCGATGATGGCGGCAGTTTTTTTGATGTGGATGCTGATGCGCGCGCTGCGCTCTGAAGAAAACAATAGACTGACGTATTCGATACTTGGCATGTTGGCGCTGGAGTATTTTCTTGGCGTGATGAACGTTGCGCTGCTGGCGCCGGTGTGGATGCAGGTGGTGCATCTGTTAGCGGCGGATGTGTTGTGGGTGGCGCTGGTGGTGCTGGCTGCGCGGTTGACGGTTGTGGCGCGCGCGTCGCATGCGTGAAGTGCGACCGCGGTGCACAATTTTATAAAGATTCCATTATGAGCTCCGTTGCGGGGGCGATTTCCGCTTGCCAATGTAATTTGCGCGGTTTAGGGTGAAGTATGGAGTCCCCTCTCACGACCAATCACAGTTAGAGCCTGCAAGCGCCGGCGATACCACCCCTTCATCAGGAGCACTGTAAATGGAAACCACTCAAGTAGAAGCAAACTGTAGCAGCGGCCTCTCACGCCGGAGTTTTTTTGGACTTGCCGCCGGAGTTTCAGCATTGGCCTCGATGCCGATGCTCTCAGAGTTTGAAGTGGCGCACGCACAGCGGCCTCACTTTGCGGACCCGAACAAGGGCATCCACATTGACTCGAACGAGAACCCGCTGGGGCCGTGTGAAGTGGCGCGCAAGGCGATCGAAGAGATGATTCCGCGCGGTGGACGCTACCTGATGCCGATGCAGGACGAGTTAATCGAGACGATTGCGAAGATCGAGGGGCTGAAGCCTGCGAATGTTCTGGCGTTTGCCGGTTCAACGCAGCCGCTACACTTTGCCATCCTCGCGCATACGACGAAGGAGCGCGGGCTGGTGCTGGCGGACCCGGGTTATGAGCCGCCGATGTGGGCAGCGCAGATAAACGGTGCGCCGGTGTACAAGATTCCGCTGGCCGACCCGAAGGGCAAGGCGACGCATGATGTGAAGGCGATGCTTGCGGCATCAGCGACGCCTGGCGTTATTTACATTTGCAATCCGAACAACCCGACGGGGACGACGACGAGCCGCGCGGATATTGAGTACGTGGTGGCGAATGCGCCGAAGGATACGCTGGTGCTGATAGACGAGGCGTACATACATTTTTCGGATGCGCAGACGTCGCTGGATTTTGTAACGGCAGGCAAGAACGTGATCGTGCTGAGGACCTTTTCGAAGTTGTACGGGATGGCGGGCATACGGCTGGGGCTTGCAATCGGGCGGCCTGACTTGGTGAAGCAACTGGTTCCTTATGGCGCGGACAATGCGCTGCCGATAACGGCGATGGCGGCGGGCAAGGCGAGCATCCTGGAGAAGGAACTGATTGCAACGCGCAAGAAGTACATTGCCGATGTGCGGCGCGAGACGATAGCGTGGCTGACGGAGAAGGGTTATGCTTGCACGCCGTCACAGAGCAACTGCTTCCTGGTGGATGTGAAGCGTCCGGGCGCAGAGGTGATTTCGGCGCTTGCGGCCAAGGATATGTTCATTGGGCGCCTGTGGCCGAGTTGGCCGACGCATGTTCGGATCACAGTGGGCACGCCGGAGGAGATGGAGGCGTTCAAGAAGGCGTTCACAGAGGTGATGAGCAAGACGACGGCGCATCTGGAGGCGCTGCCGGTGCATCCGCGGCAGCAGGAGTTTCCGCTGAGTCGGTTGTCGTAGAGAGCGGTGCTAGCGCAGTCAGCGGAGTTAGCGGTGTCAGGTTAAACACTGCCAACTGATAACAGTCACATCAATACACAACAAGAAAAGCCCCGCCGGTAGGCGGGGCTTTTCTGTTTGGTTGATTCGCGGTTAGAACTGGATCTTGACCGCGAAGACTGCGTTTGCCGGCTCGCCTGGGCCGATGCCCGGGTTGCCGAGGTATTGGCCGATGGTGTTGCCGATGGAGCCGCCCTCACCGGAGAATGGCTCACCTACAGGAGCGAGGTTGAGGTGGTTGAGGGCGTTGAAGATGTCAGCGCGGAACTGGAGGTTCACGCTCTCGACCAAGTGAGTGTTCTTGATGATGGAGACGTCAACCGCATTGTAGCCGGGGTTGTAGTTCTGGTTGCGGCGCGTGGGAGAGTACGAGCCCGGATTGGGATCGATGAAGGCGGTGGAGCTGAACCACTGCACAGTACCGCCAGACGTGATTCCGTGACCCACGTGGTTTGGATAGGGATTGGTCTGGATAGCGCGGTCAGCGTTTTCGCCGTTGCCGCTTACGTTGCTTGTAGCGAGGACGGTGTAGGGCATGCCGCCGTGGAAGCTGAAACCGGAGTTGAACTCCCAGCCCTGGACGAGACGCTTGGGCCCACGCAAGCCTTGCAGCGCGTAGTCCACATAACCGGTGAGCGTGTTGCGGACGTCGTAGTCAGAGTTGCCGTACTCGGCGGCCTCGTTGTTGGGATCCTGCGGGACGTAGGGGAGAAGGCCGGTTTCATAGTCCAAGGCATGACCCCAGGTATAGCCGATGGAGGATGAAAGCCCATGCCAGTTCTGGATACGGAGCGAGGTTTGGAGTGAGGCGTAATTGGAGCCGAGATTGCTCTTGGCCTGGTCGATGACCGAGAACTTCGGGAACTGGCTGTAGTAGGGACGGGTTGAGTCATCGCCGCCGGAGCCGATGGCCGCTGGGTTGATGTCAAAGACGCCCATGAGGTGTGTGGCCTTGTTGCCGACGAATCCGACCTGCCAGATGATGTTCGATGTGAAGCTCTGCTGGAGGTTCACGTCGAAGGACTGGGTGTAAGGCGGACGGAAGTGCGGGTCAAAGGTTGAGATGTTGATACCGCTGGTTGGCAGTTGGCTGAGCGAGAAGGCGGGGTATACCTGCAGAGCGGGATCGAGGATGATTCCTGAATTTGCGCTTACCTGCTCTGAGATATTGTCGCCAGCCGGGTTCAAGCCGGGCCCGAAGACCGAGATGTTCTGGAGACCGTTGTTCTGGAGGACGGACTTCATGTAGATGGAGTCGTAGTAGAAGCCGTAGCCACCACGTAGAACGGTCTTGCCGGCAGAATCCAACTGATAGCTGAATCCGATACGAGGAGCAATGCCGCCCCAAAACTTGGCGTAAATATCCGGAGTGTCAACGCCAGCAACAGCGAGGCCGCTGGTCTTGGTGGGATCAAAGACCGAGAGGTCATGCTTTTGCGAGTGAACTGGGCCCTCGTAGTCGTAGCGTGCGCCGAAGTTGAGGCTGAGGCGCTTTGTGAGCTGCCAGGCGTCAGAACCATAGAGCGAGAAAGTGTTGACGAAGACCTGACGCTTGGGGTCACCAAGGACGATGGTTGAGTTGTCAGGGTTGAAGCAGCCAGCAAGGAAGTCGGCGAGGTAGTAGACGTTGCCGTCAGAGAAAGACGGCGCGTCATTCGGATGACGAGCTTCGCCGCCGCCACCGGAGATTGCGTTGTTGCAGGCCGTGCTGCCACCTGTCGGACCCCAGGGGCCCTGGCTGCCATCAAAGTGTAAGGTGCCGCGCTGGCCGGTCTGGTAGAAATCGTCAACCTGAGCCTGACGGATCTCACCGCCAAACTTCATCTGGTGCGCGCCCTTGGTCCAGGCCAGATTCTCATCGAGGTGTCCGGTGATGTCATTACGTCCTGAAGGAGCGGTGACGCCGGTGGGATCAAAGCCGTTGCCGGTCGACGTGAGGCCATTGCTGGCTGTTGAAGGACCAATGACGAGGTGCGGCGAACCGGCGAGTGAGGGCGAAGTGACGCCGGTATCCAAGCCGAGGCCGAGGAGGTTGAAGTTAGTGTTGGCGTCAGAGAATGCCTGATTGAAGTAGCTGACGCCGGCTGAAAGCTGGTTGGTGATGTTGGACGTGATAACGCGGTTGTAGACGAGCGAGTAGTTCTGCACGTGGATGGGCGCGTTCTCGAAGTAGTAGAAGATCTCTGAGGAAGTCGGCGCGACCTGTGTACCCTGGCCGATGAACCATGAGGCCGAGATGTGGTCCTTGTCGGTGAGGTTCTCATCGAGGCGGACGAGGCCGTTGTAGCTGTGGCCGAGGATATTGCCGGTGGAGGTGTAGTTGCTGGGGCCTTGGCCGCCCGGGTAGCTGGGGTCGTTTGAGTTGATGGCCGCGCCTGTAAGCGCGGTGGTCGGCCAGAGTCCGCCGTACGAGCCTGCTCCATTGAGCAGGTTGAGTGCGACCTGATTCTCAGGGATGCCGTAGTAGTTGAGCAACTGCATGGCTTCAGCCTGATAGCCCGGTGTGGGCGTGGTCCCCTTGCTGTTTGCGCCGATGAGGAAGTTCTCGTATTCGCCGCCGAGGAAGAAGAAGGTCTTGTCTTTCCAGATGGGTCCGCCGACTGAGTAACCGTAGTGCAGGTCGCGGGTCTTGGTCTTTGAGAGCGAAAGCGGATTGACCTTCTGGAACATCTCGTTGTGGTTGTAGTAGTAGCCGGAGCCGTGGAAGTGGTTGGTACCGGACTTGAGAGTAATATTGGCGGTGCCGCCAGAGTTGCGTCCAAGTTCGGTGGAGCCCGAGGTCACAAAGGAGAAGTTCTCGATGGAGTCGATGGGCAGAATGACGCCGGGGATGGCCGAGACGCCGCCCTGGTTGACGGCGGGGATGTTCCACCAGAGGTCGTTGTTGTCTGTGCCTTCGATCTGCCAGTTGACGTTGTTGGAGCGTGAACCGTTGACTGCGCCGTTACCTGCGCCGCCGCCGGTGGAGAAGCCGGCGAAACCTGTGGTCTGCGAGAGCATCTGTGTAAAGTCGCGGCCGGAGTTGGGGATGTTCTGGACGGCGAGTTCGGGAAGAACGGTGGTCTGCTGGTCGGTGACGGTGTCGATGGCGATGGAGTCGGCGGTGACGGTGACGGTCTCGCCGGATGTGGCGACGGCGAGCTTGACAGGCAGCGAATAGGTTGAGCCGGCAGTGACCGGGACCTTTTCCACCTTAACGATCTTGAAGCCGGGGGCGACGATGGTGATGGTGTACGAGCCCAGCGGCATTTCAGCAAACGCGAACTCGCCTGCGGAGGAGGTTGCGGCCTTGTAGGTGGTGTTGGTCGAGGACTCAACCGCTGTGATCTGCGCGCCGGGGACAACTGCGCCGGACTGATCGGTCACGGTACCGCTGACGCCGCCACGGAAAGTCTGGGCGGTGAGCAAGCCAGGTACGGTTAACAGCAGGGCGAACAAGATGCCGGCTGTGGTTGCAATGTTGCGAAGATTCTTCATATGCGACACTCCTCCAAAAGTTGATGCAGATACGGGATAGCTGCTTGCCTGCCCTGATTGCATGGGATTCAGGCCTGATTCACGACACAAGTTGTGATGGATTTCAGCGGGGACAACAACAAGAGCGGAATGTAAAAAACTTTAATGCCATGTTTCAAAATATAGTCATCACAGTAAAAATTGCAACAATAAACAATGTTTTCGATGACAACGGGGCTGTAATAATCCCAAGAAATCCGAGTTAAGCTAATTATTATCAACTAGATATAAATGCAATCCAAAAGTTGCGCAAAGCGCAATTTTTACGCTTTCATGATGAAATTCCATATGCTTTCTTTATGCGTCAAACGGCTGCGGCCGAGCCCAAAACTCGGATCAAAAGGCATCCTGATTCGTGGGCCAAAGCGACCTGGAGCGAGCCGGTCTCGGAATCGGGAGTGACACAGGCCAAGGGGTGAATTCCGGAGCGTGGCACGGTCATATTGCAGGGGCGGGGGAGCGCGGATTTGATGGTTCCGGCGATCATGTTGGCAATCTCTTTGGCTGCGTCGAGCGTGTCGGCCTCGGTGACCGCGGAGGCGGGTTGCATGAGCATGGCAGCGGTGGCAGCGGTGGCGAGCCCGGCGCTCATGATGATCTCGATGACGCCGTTCCATGCGCCGTTGAGAGCAACGCTGCCGACGACGTCACCGTTACCGATGCGGCACATGCAGGCGGTCTCAAGCTGTTCCAGTTGCATGGAGAGCATCTGCTCCCAGAACTGGGCGCTGGCCTTGACAATGCTTTTTTCATCCAGCTCATGCGTCATGCTCATCCCGTCAGGCGAACGAAGTATCAATTAGATTTATCGGGCGTGAAGGGGCGGACTAGAGAAGGGCGCGCGGATGCGCGTCATTAGAGAAGGCTAATCAAGAAGGGATTGGAGAACGTTAGACGGTGAGGCGTTCGAGTTGTTCCGGCTTGGTGATGGTGATGCTTGCGCCCTTGATGGCTATCCACTGGTCGCGGCGGAACTGATTGAGGAGGCGGGTGACGGTCTCACGTGAGGTGCCGGCCATGTTGGCGACTTCTTCATGGGTAAGAGCCATCGTGAACTTGAGCTCTGCGCGGCCGTTGGCGGTGGAGCGTGCCCAATCGAGGAGGAGGCGGGCGAGGCGGCCGGCGGCTGAGCCGGAGAGTGCGAGGCGCTTGGCGTCGTGGAAGACGGTGAGGTATTCACCAGAGAGGGATTGCGCGGCGTGCATGCTGGCGATGCCGTGGCGACCGAGGAAGTCAACGAACTCCTGCTTGCGCATGGTCTTGACCTGACAGCGTTCGATTGCTTCGGCTGTGACCTCGTGAACGACGTTGGCGAGAACTGCACTGAGACCAAGTACGTCGCCGGGGGCGGCGAGTTTGAGGATCATGGTCTTGCCTTCGCGGGATGTGGAGGAGATCTTTATCTGGCCGGAGCAGATGACGAAGACGTTTCGGACGGCGTCGCCCTCGCAGAAGAGCTTCGCGCCGCGGGCCAGATTCATCATGATGCCGATGCGGTCGTAGTCTTCAAGTGCTTCCGGAGTGAGGTTGCAGAACATCCTCAAGTGACGATTCTCACAGTTGAGACAGTCGTCCGGTGTTCGCTGTGGCTGAATTGACCCCATACTCACTCTTTGAATTCCGACTTTAACATTACACCTTCAGGGTATAGCATGCATCCCATGTCGTTGAAGATTTGATGTTTGTGTGGTGGAAATCGATTCCGTAAATGGTTAAGCGGATGAAAAAAACGAATTCCGTATCAACCCGTCCTGGGGCGGCGCATCTTGCTCATTCTCAACAGCCATACAGCGCCATAGGCGCGCGATACCTCGCGGGCCAATTCCTCAAGTAGATGCATGCGCAGTGGAGGATATTGAACAAAAGCTTTTTCAAGCGCATCCATGGGCAAGAG
>CAIMNN010000142.1 GCA_903842845.1 uncultured Acidobacteriaceae bacterium
GGTGGCGATGGCGGGCGAGCGGCTTGCGACCGATGAGGAGCGCGAGGTGTCGGCGGTGTGTACGCATCCGGATTTTATTGGCAAGGGTTACGCGGCGAGATTGATACGCGCTGTTTTTCGCGAGCAGGCGCGGATGGGGGCGGCTTCGATATTGCACGTGGTTGCGGCGAACACGCGCGCAATCTCACTGTATGAATATATGGGTTTTCAAACGACGGGGACGATAGATTTTGTGAGGCTGAGGCGTATTCAATAATTAATGTGCCGGGCCGGATGAGTTTTGAATCTCTTTGAGCCGCTCCCATAGCAGGTCGACCTTTTGGTGGAGCGAGGCTTCGTCAGAGTTGTTGTCGACGACGATATCGGCTCGCCGGGCTTTTTCATCCTGAGGAATTTGTTGCGCGATGCGGGCGCGTGCGTCGTCGGTGAGCTTCTGCTGCACGCTGGTGAGCGCTTTGCCGGTGAGGCCGGGCGGCGTGAGCTTGGCGACGTAACGAGCGACGCGAATTTCATCGGGCGCGGTGACGACGACGATGCGGTCAAAGCGGCGACGCCAGTCAGCGAGCAGGCCTTCGCGTTCGCCGCGTAGGCGCGCATCACGCTCAACCTCGAATATGAGCGCCGACTCGACGACGGCGATAGTTTCAGGGTGCTTGCGAAGGATCGTGCGCATCCACTCGGCCTGCGCTTCGATGACGGCGGGGTGAATGATGGCGTTGAGTTCTTGGACGCGCTCTTCTTCAAAAGCAATCTTTGCGAGGAGTGCGCGGTCGAGTTGACCGTTAGGGGCAATGACGTGCGTGCCGAAGTGCGCGACGATCTGAGCGAAGACCTGTTGGCCGGGCTCCATCAATTTGCGGCCGAGTTCGTCGGCCTCAATGAGGAAGGCGCCCTTCTGCTTCAGGAGTTCGGCAACGGTCGATTTGCCGCTGCCGAGTCCGCCGGTGAGTCCGACGCGTAACACTAAGCGATTCCCCGGCGCAGTTTTGCTGCGCGCACGGTGTTGGCCATCAACATCGCGATCGTCAGCGGGCCGACGCCGCCGGGGACAGGCGTGTAAGCCGAGCTGAGCGCAAATGCGTGCGGGTCGACGTCGCCGACGAGCGTTGCGCCTTTGGCTGCGAAAGTTTCTTCGCGCTTGGTGTTGCCCAAGAAAAATTTTTCAAACTCGGCGCGGTCGGTGATGCGGTTGATGCCTACATCGATGATGGTTGCGCCGGGCTTGACCATCTCGGGCGTGATGAAGCCTGCGCGGCCGATTGCGGCGACGAGAATGTCGGCCTGGCGGGTCACTGAGGCGAGGTCGCGCGTTTTGGAATGGCAGATGGTGACAGTCGCGTGCTCGTGCAAGAGAAGCATCGCTGCGGGCTTGCCGACAATGTCACTGCGGCCCACAACAACAGCATGAGCACCGGCGATGGGGATGTCGCTACGCTTCAAGATTTCGATAATACCAGCCGGAGTGCAGGGCGCGAGCGCGGGGCGGCCGGCCTGTATGCGACCTGCGTTGATGGGATGAAAACCGTCTACATCTTTGTCGGCCGAGACGGCGTCAAGCAGCGCCTTGGTGTCGACGTGCTTTGGCAGCGGCAACTGTATGAGGATGCCGTCGATGTCGTCGCGGTCGTTGAGCGCGCGAATCACGTCGAGCATCTCCTCGGTAGTGACGGAGGCGGACGGGGTGATGAGTTCGGAGTAAAGGCCGAGCTCGGCGCAGGTCTTGACCTTGTTGCTGACGTAGATCTTTGAGGCGGCGACTTCGCCGACGAGAACTGCGGCGAGGCCGGGACGAATTCCCTGTGTCGCGAGGCGCGCGACTTCGGCCTTGACTTCGGATTTGATCTGAGCGGATATCTTTACGCCATCGAGCAATGTGGGCATAACTTAAGAGTAGAGGATTGCGGGGAGCGGCGACAAATGTGGGTCTATATATAGGTGTGGAATCCCAGGTCTCAATTGCGACACCTGGGACGCCTGTTACTGCGGCGTTGTTCCCTCGATGAGAAACAAGTGGCCGGTGGAGGATTTTCTGCGGATGGGGGCGACGGCCTGGTACTCAGCGGAGGCTTCGAAGGCCTTTGCGTTGGCGATGCTGGGGAACTCAATGACGACGAAGCGGCCGATGGGGGGTGTGCCTTCAACGGGAGTGACTTTCCCCGCGCGGATGATGTACTTGCCGCCGAA
>CAIMNN010000143.1 GCA_903842845.1 uncultured Acidobacteriaceae bacterium
CTGATCGCACCACCTTCGCCACCACTCCACGACACATTCCTCACTCTGAATTCCGCACGAAGAGAGGATAGCCAGAGCAAAAGCCACCCTGAATACAGGTCAGTGCAGACGCCCGCGGAAGGACAGAGCGTCGCCATCCCTCAAGTGGGCGGCCTGCCTCACAATTACGAACGACGCGTTGCCTGAGATTGCCGCTGCACTGAATCGGCCTCAATACCGCTATTCACTACCCGTAGTATCTCCGAGCGGAGCCACGCCCAGACAACGGTCTGGAGATTCACCTCAACACCAAAACTCAGCTGTGTAGCCCGATCTGCAACGCGGCCAACCCGCCTAAGCGAATGTTCGTCAATATTACGAGGAGCTATGAATGAGATTCTCGGTAGGCACAGTCGCTTCGGGTAGCGAGGCGGCTTACGATTTGTTAATGCTTGTCCTGTGTTGGTTCAGCGTGAAGATGAGTCTGGAATCTCAACAAAGCGGAGAGATTCCGCCCTACGGGCGGGGATTTTCAAGGCATGAGGATCTATCGCTCTGATGAATGCTTTGCTGGGCGGCATAGACCGCATACCGCCCGTAATATTCATCGTCACGATGAGTCCGCCAGGGTATCCCTCGGCATGGTTGCTTCCCAGCAGAGCCCGCTTCCGTTTTGCCTGACGACTTACTTATCGACTAAGCGACTTGTTCCATGAGCTCACGATCGGAGATTTTTGACCGCTGCTGGCGGGCCAATTCCAACCTGCGGTCGCGCTCTGCCTGAATCTGTTCACGCCGCCCTTCGAGCATATCCAGCGGCGTCACATAGCCAATCGCACTATGTAAGCGCTGCTCGTTGTAAACCTGGACATACTGGGTAATCAGCCGGTTGGCATCGTCCAACGACAGAGGCACGCCAGGCCGGATGCACTCGCTTTTGATGGACTTATTCCAGCGTTCCATCTTGCCGTTCGATTGCGGATAGTACGGCGACGTGCGCACATGCGTCATGCCCGAGATGCGGATAAACACCTTGAAGTCCTTGGCGATGAACTGCGGCCCATTGTCGGAGATAATCCGTGGACGGGCGTCGGGAAACCGTTCCTTGGCTCGCTCAAGCAAAATCTCGATGTCTGGCTCGCGCATCGACTCCCGCAAGCTCCAGTCCACAATGTAACGGCTGGCGCCGTCCAACACCGCGCACAAGTAGTAGAAGGTTCCGTGAATATTGATGTAGGCGATGTCGATGTGCCAGTGCTCATGCGGCGCCAGAGGTTGCTCGAAGCCTGTGCCCTTCTTCGACGGATGGCCCGAGAACTTTGCTAGCCGGCCGGCCTTGCGCAATACCCGGAACACGCTCGACGGGCTGGCCGCCACTATGCCGGCGTCGATCATCATATAGGTCAAGCGCCGGTAGCCTTCCAGCGGATAGAGCTGCTGGAAATCCAGGATCGCTTGCTTCTCCCAACTGGTCAACCAGAAATCGCGGGGAACCCAGCCGTTGTGCTGGTTGGTCTTACCGTAGCGTTGTCGCCAGTCATAAAACTTGCCAACGCTCAACTCCAACCATTCCAACAAACGCTCGATGGGTAAGCGGGTCTTGCGCGACCAGTCGCGGACAAAATCCACAACTGCGTCACGAATGTCCGGCTCCACCCAGCAACCGTTCAGAGTTCCCCAAACTCTTTTTTTAATGCGACGTGCTCCATCATCAATTCCGCAAGGACTTCGTCCTTCTGACGGATCTTCGATTCGAGCTTCTCGATGCGCCGCTGCTCCAGGCTACGATCGGGCCGCTTACCTTCCAGCGCCAGCGCGGCGTTTACGAACAGTTGCTCCTGCCAGCGGTGAAACAGGCTTGGGGCCAGGCGGGCCTCTTCACAGATCTTTGACACTGGGATCTTTTGGATCAAGTGCCGGCGTAAGAGATTTGTCTTCTCTTCCGCGCTCCAGTTACGTCGTTCTTTCTTCACTCGTCTCGCTCCAAGATTCCTCTTCGGCGAGATTCCCATTGGCTTGAACCAATTCCTCATCTTTCAGCTGAACCGGCACAGTCCGTCTACAGGTGTTCCTGCGGAATTGCCTAAATCTGTCCACTGGCGACGGACGTGGAATGCTGCGGAATTGTGCCGATGATCGTCTCGATCACTTCATCTGTTGCTGCAACCATGATGCCCTGGACGTTTCCATCGAGATGGAAATACAGGTAACTCAAGCTCTTCCATCGAGCATCGCCCTTATTCGAAGCCGAAAATAAAGCAATCAGTACAAAAATGGCGGCAGCACAAAAGCAAACCAGTAATAGCAGGTTTGTGATCCATTCCTGAGTCAAATAATCAGGCGCGTTTCGGGTTTTGAAGGCC
>CAIMNN010000144.1 GCA_903842845.1 uncultured Acidobacteriaceae bacterium
AGTAAAGTAGTAAGTCGACTTGCGTCCATCGAACACATGCGGAATATAAACCGGCCCGCCATTCGTAAATCCAAATTCGTTGCGACGGAACGGCGGAATGCGCCCCGGGTACGCCGGCGTCGAATGGTCAAAATAATTCTTCGCGTCCAGAACCGAGTTGCGCACAAACTCGAAGAACGATCCATGAAATCCGCTCGCACCCGACCGCGTATGAATGTTCGTGAATCCCGCCGCTCCGCGACCAATCTCCGCAGGCAACCAGCCGCTCGAGGAATCAATCCCCTCCACCGCATCCACATTGAAATTTGAAAACGTCGCCCCGCCCATCTCCGGGTCGCTGATGTCCGCGCCGTCCATCGCGAACGTCGCTTCAACTCCGCGCTGACCATTTATCGCAAACTGCGCAGTAAAATTCGTCGACCCGTTTGCATCCGTCATCGTGCCCGCGGCCAGCAACAGCAGCGATGAAAAATCGCGCTTGTTCAACGGCAGCTCGCTCACAGATTTTCCTGTCAGCGACTCACCGCCCGTTGCGCCGCTCGCCTGCTGTTGCGCAATCGTAATCTCACCGCGCACTGAAAGCGTAACCGCAACCTCCGCGCTCGCCGCAGTGATCTCCACCGGCTGCGCCAACGTCGTCGTCCGCATTGCACCAATGATCGTCAGCCTGTACTGCCCAGCCGCCAACGCCGGAAAATTAAACCGTCCATCCGCAGCCGTCGTCGCTTTGTAATTGCTCTTCCCCGCCAGCTCGACTCGCGCCCCACTCACAGGAGCGCCCGCCCCATCGCGTAACACTCCGCTCCACGCTATCGTCGACGTATCCTGCGCGCACGCCGTCACTGCCGCATAGAACGCAAGCAGAAGTGCAAAAAAACAAAAGAAACGAAAGTGATTCAATCTACTGCGCACACCAAAATGATTCATAATTGCGATGTTCTTTCCCAAGTCAAAAACAATTTCTACAATTCTTTCATCTACGGCTGCCCCATATTGTTCATGCAAGTCGCACGACTCAGCCGCCGCGCGCTACTCCACGCCCAACACCTTCACTATCACCCGCTTCTTCCGCTGCCCGTCAAACTCCGCATAGAACACCCGCTGCCACGTCCCCAGGTCCAGACGGCCGTTCGTCACCGGCAACGTCGTCTCGTGGTGCAACAGCAGCGACTTCAAATGCGCGTCGCCGTTGTCCTCGCCCGTCCGGTGATGCCGGTAGTTGGGCCGCACCGGCGCAACCGTCTCCAGCCACTCGGCGATATCCTCTATCAACCCATCCTCATGGTCGTTCACATACACCGCCGCAGTTATATGCATGGGAGAAACAAAACACAAACCGTCCCGCACCCCGCTCTTCGCGACGATCCGCTCGACGATATCAGTTATGTGTACCATCTCCTTCCGCTTCTTCGTCTCAAAAACCAGGTACTCCGTATAACTCTTCATCGCTCACCTCTCAACGCCAGAATAAATCCCCACACGCAACAAGCCCGCCGTCGTACCGGAGTCACTCTCCGGTTTCCAGCGGGCCTTCGAAAAGTTGCAGCGTTACTTACAGCCGCACTGCCACCTGCATCACTGCTTCACAAGCTCAACCCTGCGGTTCCTCGCGCGTCCATCTGCGCTACCGTTGTCTGCAAGCGGTTTGCTGTCGCCCATTCCCACCGCCGTCAGTCGCGCCGCCGCAACTCCATTCTTGGTCAGCCACGCCACAACCGACGCCGCGCGTTGCTGTGAAAGCGTCATGTTCCCCGCCTTCGTTCCGGTCGAATCCGTGTTCCCCTCGACCCTCATCTTCCAGCCGGGATTGTTCTTCAACAGCTTCAGCACTTCGCTCAGCACCGGCTCCGACTCCGCGCGCAACGTTGCCTTGCCTGTGTCGAACTCGATTCCGTAAACCGCCACATGGCCCGTCTTGTTTATCTCCGCGGCAAAGGCCTCGGCATTGGATGTCATCTCCTGCTTCATCTCCTCCGTCAGCACCGTCATCAGTTTGTAATCGCTGTCGCCGGTCATCTCGCTCGCCTCCACCGCCACCCATTGCGGACCCTTGTGCGCCGTTACATAATGGGTCGGCACGTCGTAGCCCGTAAAGTCGAGCGTGAACCCTGCGCTGCGCAGAGCCTGCTCGCTGTTCCGCCGCACCTGCAAGGCGGACTTCCCTGTGCACGAATAGTGGATGTACTCGTACTTGCCCTCAACATGCTTTGTCCGCGTGTCGGCCGTAGTGCTGATCGTCAGCTCCGCCGCGTTGAAATCAGAACTGGTGCAATCCGCAATGTGGCACCCGGTCAGCGGCGTCAACAGCGGCGAATCCTTGCACTCCTGCGCACGCGCCGTCAACACAACGGCGCCCAAGCCCAACAACGTGATGATAAACAGTCTTTGAAGCATACGAATTCCTCCTGGCAGCTCGCCCTTTGTCGCTGCCTGCACATGTAAGATGATTGCCTGATAATTTGGCGGCATAATTTTAAACCCGCCCGGAGCTCGTTAGTAAAAAAACAATTTCCCGCGCCTTTCCGGGCTGTCCCAGTTGCACGCAAAAAAACCCTATAAAACGTTGCGCCGTTTTTTGCCTCTGCGAGTACCATGTTGGGGAAAGAAGGTGAGCCATGAAACATGCTCTGCTCTTATTCCTACTTCTTTTTGTCTCCGTCAACTCCGCCCGGACCCAGAAAAATCCCTCCGTGATGATTCACTCCTCATCCAAGGTTGATAAAAATTCCACCCAAAACCAGAAGGGCGAGTCCGCACTGCTTGCCGATACACTGGTAGCCCAGCTCGGCCAGGCTATCGAACTTTACTATCCCTGCGCCAACTACGTCACCGACAAAAGTGTTGGCGCGGTGCTCAACAACGAGCGCGACCGCGAACTTCTCTCCAGCGGCGACCCCACCGTGCTCAACAATATCGCGCAATCGCTCGGCACTCAGTACATCATCAACGCCACCGTCACTCAGGTCGGCGGCCAGGAGTACATGACCCTCAGCGCCATGGACATGAAGACTGCCAAGCCGCTCTTCAAAGAGGATGCCAACACGAAATCCGGTGAGGCCGCATTCGACAAGGCAGGCTCGCTCGCCAACAAGTTCGCCACCGAGATTGCATCGCTCTTCTCCGTCAAGCCCACCCCCGGCAAAAGCTACCCCTCAGGCACCGTCTTCCAAGCCACTTGCAAAGGTTCCTACCATGGACACGCCCTCTACGAGACCATCAACACTCAGGCATGGCAGTGGAGCGACTCCCTGCACTCCTTCGCGCATGGCCAGAATGGCGACTATGATTGCGCCACAGTCAATCCATGTACTTGCGATACATGCACCTGCACCAACCCAGCCACTATCAAGGTCTCCGGCGCAGGCCGCTACCAGCTCGTCGACATCACCGACCACAACGGCCCTACCTCCCGCACCATCACCAACGAGGTCAAAGCCGAGATAACCATCGCCGGAGAGTGCAGAAAATAGCCTCCATTCCACTCCCGGACAGCTTCTTGCTACACAGTCTGCCACACCACCTCCAGCCACTCTGCTTCTATAGGGTTGCGGCACCGCTTACTCGCTGATTTATCCTTAATAGATACAGCATGACCAACGAACGCATACCGCAACTCAAGGACTTCTCTGAAGCCTCCCTCGCCGCAGCCTTCGCAGCGCTAGTCGCCGAGGCTCGCTCCGCCGCCGCCGAACTCGCCACCTCCGAGGCAGTCGAGAACTTCCGCCTCGCTTGGCTCGGACGCAAACAGGGCCGCCTCAACGAGATCTCCAGCTTGTGGCTCAAGTCCGCACCGGTGGAAGCGAAGAAGATCATCGGCCAGCGCTTCAACGAGCTCAAGGCCACCGTCGAATCGCTGCTCGACTCCGCCCTCGGCGCCGGCCCCTCCGACTCCACCCTCGCCGCCGAAGCCATCGACATCACGCTCCCCGGCACTCGCCGCCTGATGGGCGCGGAGCACCCCATCACCCGCACGCTCAATGAGGTCGTCGGCGTCTTCCAGGCGCTCGGCTACTCGGTCGGCGTCGGCCCCGAGGTCGAAACAGACTTCTACAACTTCGAGTGCATGAACTTCCCGCCCGGCCATCCCGCGCGCGACACGCAAGACACGCTCGTCATCGCGAATCAAGACCGCCGCCCCTTGCGTGACCGACTCCTCCTGCGCACACACACTTCGCCCGTCCAAATGCGCACAATGGAGCTCACGCCGCCGCCCGTTCGCATCGTCATCCCCGGCAAGGTGCACCGCAACGACGCGGCCGACGCCACGCACTCGCCGATTTTTCATCAAGTCGAAGGCCTCTGCGTCGACACCAACATCACCTTCAGCGACCTCAAAGGCACGCTCGACCACGCCATGAAAGCGCTCTTCGGCTCCGCAGTAAAAACGCGCTTCTTCCCGTCCTTCTTCCCGTTCACTGAGCCGAGCGCCGACGTCCAGATAAGCTGCATCTTCTGCGGCGGCAAAGGCTGCCGCAAGTGCAAGCACTCCGGCTGGATCGAGCTGCTCGGCTGCGGCATGGTTGACCCCGCTGTCTTCGCCTTCGCTGCGGACAAGCAGCCCGCATACGACCCGAAGAAGATCTCCGGCTTCGCCTTCGGCATGGGCATCGAACGCATCGCCATGATGAAGTACGGCGTCGGCGACATCGGACAGTTCTACTCGGGTGAGATGAAGTTTTTGAATCAGTTTGCGTGATAGCGGAGCTGGCGGGGCTAGCGGAGAAAGCGGTGCTAGCGCATCAACGGGAGAACCCGAGATGTTGATCTAAGGATGGAAAACAGAAATGGCGAGACCAAAGAGCTTTAGGGAATTAATTGTATGGCGAAAGGCCATGGAGCTCGCAAAACAAGTTTTCAATGCAACACAGAAGATGCCCAAATCGGAATTATGGGTTTTGCAATCGCAGATCAAACGCTCTGCAATTTCCGTTCCAAGCAATATTGCCGAGGGGCATGGTCGTTTGACGGACTCTCAATTCAGACATTTCCTCGGCAACGCCAGAGGATCACTGTATGAATTGCAAACACAAATTGAACTCGCTGCTGAGTCTGGTCTCATTGATCAATCGGTAGCCCAGAAAATCATGAATGATTCCGATGAAGTTGCGAAGATGTTGAACTCGCTGATTACCCTTCTCGGTTCTTCCAATCATGTAAAGGAGAAGTAGGAAGCGTGTACCGGAAGCTAACACCGCTAACTCCGCTATCACCGCTAACTCCGCTTGTTAACCCATGAAGATTCTCACAAACTGGCTCAGAACGTACTTACCGAACCTCACCGCCACCGACGCCCAGCTCGCCGAAGACCTCACCCTGCGCGGCATCGCCGTCGAAGGTGTTTTTGATCTTGGCGCAAATAATGGTTCATTGTTCGAAATGGACATAACGACAAACCGCGTCGACGCTATGAATCATTTCGGCGTCGCCCGCGAAGCCGCAACCATCTACGGCCTCACACTCACGCCCATTACCGTCGAGCTCCCCAAGCACACCGCCGCCAATAATCCCTATCCTGTCCGCATTGACGCGCCCGACGCCTGTGGCCGCTTCACCGCCCGCGTCCTTCGCGGTGTCACCATCGCCGAGACCTCCGGCCCCGCCGCTCATCTCTTCGACCTCCTCGAGCAAAAGAAAATTTCCTCCGTCGTCGACGCCACCAACTACGCATGGCTCGCCATGGGCCACCCCACGCACGCATTCGACCTCGACAAGCTCGAAGGCTCCATCATCGTCCGCTTTGCCAAAAAAGGTGAAACGCTCAAAACCCTCGACGGCATCGAGCGCACGCTCGAGCCCGAGGACCTCATCGTCGCCGACGAAAAGAAGCCGGTCGGGCTAGCGGGAGTGATGGGCGGCTGGGACACGATGATAACCCCAGCCACCAAAAACCTCCTCGTCGAAGCCGCATGGTTTGAGCCCACCGCCGTACGCCGCACCGCGCGCCGTCACGGCCTCCACACCGACGCATCGCACCGCTTTGAGCGCGGAGCTGACTTCAACACCGCGCCGCTCGCCTCTGCAATCGTCTGCCAGATGATCCTCGCCCACGGCGGCACAATCGAAGGCGAACTCGTCGACGTAAAGTCCGCATCGCTTGAAGCACGCACCGCCAACCGCGCCGCCATCACACTCGCACTCTCGGAGGTTCATCGCCTGCTCGGGACCACGATTGACCCTGCCGGCATCTCCGCCGACGAAGTCGTCCAGTACCTCACCTCGCTCGGCTGCAAACTCACCGCGGCAGCAGCGCCAAACACATGGTCCGTCACCCTCCCCAGTTGGCGGCTCGACCTCGAGCGCGAGATCGATCTCATCGAAGAGGTCGCGCGCGTCTACGGCTACAACCGCTTCGCCAACACTCTCCCCGCAAACGGAGCAAGTGTCCGCGCGCTCCCCCATGCCGCGCACGAAGCCGCCATCCGCACAACTCTGCTCGCCGCCGGACTCAACGAAGCAATCTCAAGCACCTTCTGCGCACTCGCTGACGCGGAGCTCGCCGCGCCGCAACCCGGCCTCATCGTCCCCGTCGGCAATCCGCTCAGCGAAGAAGCCGGAATCATGCGCCCCTCGCTCATACCCGGCATGTTGACCATGGTCGCCAACAACATCAATCGCGACTCCGCCGACGTACGCCTCTTCGGGCTCGGCACCGTCTTCTCCGGCTCCACAGATAAAGTTGACGAGCGCCCCGCACTCTCCATCGGACTCACCGGCCTCCTCCCGCAGCAAAGCGTTCTTCAGCCCGCGCGCGCCGCCGACTTCTACGACCTCAAAGGCATCATCGAGCAGCTCCTCACGCGCTTCAATATCAAATCGCTTTACTTTGACAGCTTCGCGTCCGACTCCGGCATCACTCCGCCGTGGCTGCATCCCTATCGGGCCGCTAGAGTGGTGGCGGAAGGCCTCACCCTCGGCTGGCTCGGCGAACTCCACCCCACCATCGCCGCCGCGCGCAAAGTCAAAGCCAGCGTCTTCCTTGCCGAGCTCTACCTCGACCGCCTCTACAAGCTCCCACTCGCCAA
>CAIMNN010000145.1 GCA_903842845.1 uncultured Acidobacteriaceae bacterium
TGCCAGAGGAGGTCGGGTTGGAGCTGCTTGAAAAAGGGGACGGTCATCTCGGTTGAGAACATGCGGAACTGCTGCATGACCACGAGCGATGCTGCAACGGCGAATGCGACGACGCCCTGCCAGAAGAGTTTTGCGCGCGCGCTGAGGCCGAGGTTGCGGCGCTGGACGACTTTGATGTAGTCGTCAGCGAAGCCGATTGCGCCGAAGGCGAGCATGGAGAAGACGACGATCCAGACGAAGGGGTTGGAGGGGTCAGACCAAAGAAGTGTGGGGATGAGAACCGCGACGATGATGAGGACGCCGCCCATGGTGGGCGTGCCGGATTTTTTCTTGTGCGATTGGGGGCCGTCTTCGCGGATGTACTGGCCGATCTGGAACTCGCGTAGCTTGTCGATGACGTAGGGGCCGATGAGGAGGGCGATCATGAGCGCGGTGAGCGAGGCGAAGGCAGTGCGGAAGGTCAGGTAGTGGAAGATCCTGAAGGGGTGGAAGTACGGATATAGCTTTTGATACAAGAGCCAGTAAAGCAAGCGGCCTCCAGCGGGCGATAGTGCGGGTCAGATTGATTTTACTAGTTGGTACATGGCGGCTAATGGTTGGTTGAGGGCGCGGTGCCGGTGAAGATTTCGATGGCGCGTTCGAGGCGGACGCCGCGTGAGCCTTTGACAAGAGCGATGTCGTTGGGGCGGAGGTTGTCGCGCATCCAAAGGCCGGCGGCGTCGGCGTCGGCGAGGAAGAGTGCGTTTGCTCCGGCGGCTAAGGCGGCGGAGACGATGAACTCTGCGTTGCCGCGAACGCCAACGATGAGATCGATGTAGGCGGCGGCGGCGGCGTGGCCGCATTCGGCGTGGAGAGCTGGGGCGTGCGAGCCCATCTCAAGCATTTCGCCGGCGATGAGGATGCGGCGGCCGTTGGCGGCGGGAGTGCGCGAGGCGAGAGTACGGATCATTGATTTGAGAGCTTCGGGGTTGGAGTTGTAGCAATCGTTGAGGAGGGTTACGCCATTGTGCACGATGGTCTGGCCGCGTTTGTCGCCGGGGGTGAGAGTTTCAAGCGCGCGGGCGGCGGTTGCGGCAGGGATGAGGGCCTCGATTGCAACAGCGAGAGCGGCGAGTGCGTTGGACGCGTTGTGCAAGCCGGGGAGATTGAGCGTGAAGGAACCGGATTGCTCGGCGCAGCGGTAGTCGACTTCGATGCCGGATTCAGATTCGGTGATGGATGTGGCTTGCAGATGCGCGGTGGGGTTTGCACCGAAGTAGAAGACGCGGCCGAAAAAGTTGCGTCCGAACTGGCAGGCGTATGCGTCGTCGGCGTTGAGGAAGGCGGTTCCGTTGGGCGGGAGCGATTCAATGAGTTCGAATTTTGAACGGGCGATGCCGGCCTGGCCGTCAGGAAAATTTTCAATGTGCGCGGTGCCGATGTTGGTGATGACGCCCCAGTCCGGCGCAGCGATGCGGCAGAGGGAGCGGATCTCGCCGACGTGGTTCATGCCCATCTCGATGACGGCGAACTGGTGTTCGGGCTCGAGTTTGAGGAGTTGGAGGGGAAGGCCGAAGCCGTTGTTGAGATTGCCGTGGGATTTGTGGACGCGGAAGGTTGTGGCGAGTGCGGTGGCGATGGCGTCTTTGGTGGTGGTTTTGCCAGCGGAGCCGGTGACGGCGATGAGCTTGCCGCTCCACTGGCGGCGAACGGTTGCGGCGAGATTTTGGAGAGCGAGGAGCGTGTCTTCGACGACGAGTAGCGGTGCGGCGAGTGCTGCATCCGGGAGCGAAGCGAGGTGAGTGCGCTCGACGACGGCGGCGAGTGCGCCACGCTCGAGTGCAGTGGCGACGAAGTCGTGGCCGTCGAAGTGTTCGCCGCGAATGGCGAAGAATAACGAGCCGGGGTTGATGGTGCGGGAGTCGATGGAGTAACCCTGCGCTATGAGTTCGCCGGCGTGAGGGATGGCTTCAGGCGCTTCGAGGACGGCGACGGCTCCAAGGGCGGCTTCGGCGAGTGAGAGCTTCATTCGCGGCCTGCTTTCTGGAGTTCGGTGATGGCTTCGTGTGCGAGTGCGGCGTCGTCGAAGGGGATGGTGTGGTCGGCGAGAGTTTGTTCGCGCTCGTGACCTTTGCCGGCGAGGAGGACGATGTCGCCGGGGCGAGCTTGAGCGATGGCGAGTTCGATGGCGGCGGCGCGGTCAGGCTCGACGAGAAATTTTGTGCCAGTCGTTTTCAGGCCGGGGATAATTTCGTCGATGATAGCTGACGGATCTTCGGAGCGCGGGTTGTCGCTGGTGACGATGACGAGGTCGCTTCCCTCACCAGCTGCGGTGCCCATGCGAGGGCGCTTGGTGCGGTCGCGGTCGCCGCCGCAACCGAAGACGGTGATGATGCGGGCGTCGGGGGTGGGCTTCATCTTCTGGGCGAGGGCAGTGAGGTTGCGGAGCGCGTCGTCGGTGTGCGCGTAGTCGACTATTACTGTGAAGCTTTGGCCGGCGTCGACGAGTTGAAAGCGGCCGGGGACGGGCGCGAGCGTGGGGATGGCGGCGGTGAGTGCGTCGAGAGTGATGCCGCGCGCGTGTGCTGCGGTGAGTGCAGCGAGGAGGTTGAGGATGTTGACTTCACCGGCGAGACGGGAGCGGAGTTGCGCGGAGCCGAAGGGGGTTTTAAGTGTGAACTCTGCTCCGGAGGGGATGAGCTTGACGTCTTCCGCGCGCCAGTCGCCGGAGTTGATGCCGTAAGTGCGGACCTCGACGAAGACATGCTTGGCGGCGGAGGTAAGGCGGTAGGCGTACTCGTCGTTGGAGTTGATGACGGCGACGCGGGGCGCGGGGTAACGGGAACCATCGAAGAGAAGTTTTTTTGCGGCGAAGTAGTTCGCCATGGTCCTGTGGTAATCGAGATGGTCGCGAGTGAGGTTGGTGAAGACGGCGACGTCAAAGGGCATGCCGTAGATGCGGCCCTGATCGAGCGCGTGGCTGGAGACTTCGGTGACAAGCTCGGTTGCGCCGAGTGAAGCGCCTTCGGCGAGGAGTTCGAAGAGGTCGCGCGATTCGGGTGTGGTGTGGAGCGAGGGGCGCGTCTGGCCGGCGATGTGGTATTCGATGGTTCCGATGAGAATGGTTTTGCGCGCGGCGGCGTTGAGGAGCGCTTCAGTGAGGAAGGCGGTTGTGGTTTTGCCGTTGGTTCCGGTAATGCCGGTGGCGCTGATGGTGCGCTCGGGATGCGAGAAGAAGCAGGCTGCGGCTTCGGCGAGAGCGCGGCGGCCGTGGTCAA
>CAIMNN010000146.1 GCA_903842845.1 uncultured Acidobacteriaceae bacterium
AACTCCATCTGGGATGCGCAGCGCCCCTCCGGCAAAGGCAGAACGATAGCCGCACTCTTCGCACATATGCATAGTGTGCGGCTGATGTGGTTGAAGGCCGCCAAGCAGGAACTTCCCGAGAGCCTGGACAAAGCCGCCACCCGCGCCGCGACTAAATCAGCGCTCAACAAAAGCGCTGAAGCCATCGCCGCACTCGTCCTTCCGACGCTCGAATCCGACGCCCACATCCCCAACTTCAAGCCCGATGCCTGGGCTTTCATCGGTTACCTTGTCTCGCATGAGTCGCACCACCGCGGTCAGGTGACATTACTGGCCCGCGAACATGGCACTCCAGTCGACCAGAAGGTCAACTTCGGTCTTTGGGAGTGGGGAACCCGCTGATATTGATGCACAGGATATTCCCCCCATCAAATCAATCAATGGTGTGAGGGAAATCACTTCGCGTGCGTCTAATATGATTAAGACTGGTTAAGGACACCCGCTTCCCCTAACAAACCGGGTGCGACCAGTCAGGAAACCTATGGCAACTTTTGGAGCAATTTCCCTTCTTGTGGCTCTTATTCTGGCCGCGTACAACCTCGTTGTAGGAGGTTTTGCACTTTTCGCCATCGAGCGCAAATGGCAGCTCGGCATACCCCCGGCGCGCCTCGCCGATACAGCTCGCAGAGCTGGAATCACCACTTTTTTTGGTGTTTCGGCGGCCATGTTCGCCATCTATTGGCTCATTTTCAAAGATGACTTCAGCGTCTACTACGTCCTCCAGCACTCCAACCGCGCACTCGGTTTCTGGTACAAACTGGCGTCGCTTTGGGCTGGTCAGGAAGGCTCGCTGATGTTGTGGGCCTGGCTCCTCGCGTTTTACGGCTTCATCCTGCGCATCACGCACAAGGCTGACGTCAAGCTGCACGCCTATGCCGGCGTCATTCTGGCTGCTGTGCAGGTCTTCTTCCTGATCCTCATCACGTTTGTTTCGCATCCCTTCCTGCCCACGCCCGGCATCGAGCCCGGCCAGGTCATCGCCGATGGCAACGGCCTCAATCCGCTCCTCCAATATTGGGAGATGGTCATCCATCCGCCGATGCTTTACCTCGGCTACGTCGGCTTCACCATTCCCTTCGCCTTCGCGCTCGGCGCACTGATGATGCGCTACCCCGGCGAAAAATGGATCAAGATCACGCGCGTCTGGACGCTCGTCACCTGGATCTTCCTCACCGTCGGCATCTTCCTCGGCATGCATTGGGCCTATGCGGTCCTCGGCTGGGGCGGCTACTGGGGTTGGGACCCGGTTGAGAACGCCAGCGTTATGCCGTGGCTCGCGGCCACCGCCTTCTTCCACTCGGTCATGATCCAGGAGAAGCGCGGCATGTTGAAGAGCTGGAATGTCTGGCTCATCTTCACCACATTCATACTCTCCATCATCGGAACACTCCTCACCCGCGGTGGCCTGGTCAGCTCCGTGCACGCCTTCGCGCAATCGGCGATCGGCTACTGGTTCGCGGTCTTCCTCGGCATCGTGCTGCTCACCTGCATCGTCACCTACTTCTTGCAGCACAATCACCTCCGCACCGACCATCACTTCGAGTCGATGGTCAGCAGGGAATCCAGCTTCCTCTTCAACAACCTCATTCTGCTTGCTGCCAGCATCACAATTTTGATTGGCACGCTGTACCCGGTCATCTCGGAAGCTGTCGTCAAGCAGAAGGTCACTCTTGCCGGGCCTTACTACAAAATCGTCGAACTGCCCATCGGCCTCGCCCTGCTCTTCCTCACCGGAGTGGGTCCGCTGCTCGCCTGGCGCTCCACTTCGCTCAAGAGCATTCGCCGTAACTTCATCGCGCCGCTCATCGCCTACTGGGTCACTGCCATCGCGCTCATCATCTGGGGCATGCGCCCACTCAATGACCTCTCTGATTGCTTCGCCTGGGTAGACTTCTCACTCGCGGCAGCCGTCATCGTCGCCATCATCTCGGAGTTCTATCGCGGCGCAAATGTCATCCACAAGCAATCCGGCAAAGACATATTCAGCTCGGCCTACGAGCTCACAGCGCGCAACACTCGTCGCTACGGTGGATACATCGCACACCTCGGCATTGTGCTGGTCTTCATCGGATTCGCAGGTACCGCCTTCAACAAGAACATCGAGCAGGAACTGAACGTCGGCGACAAGCTTGAGCTTGCACCGTACACGCTCGTCGTGACCGGCGCAACGCAGGACTCCAACGACAACTACGACAGCGAATTCGTGCTGCTCGACGTCATGAAGGACGGCAAGAAGGTCTTCGACATCACGCCGGAAAAGCGCCTTTACCGTGCCAGCGGCGAGCCGCAGACCATGCCTTCCATCCACTCAACCGCGCTTTGGGACCTTTATGTCGTCTTTGAGGGTGTCAATCCTGATACCGGCCAGCCCATCATCAAGGCCTTCCTCAACCCCCTCGTGTCGTGGGTCTGGATCGGATTTCTGGTTGTCATTCTTGGTACAGGTCTGGCCCTCATTCCCAGCCGCAAACCACAAGCCGCGGCAGTCAGGAGTGCTCAATGAACGCACTGATAAAACTGCGCATCGCATTTGTATTTGTCTCGTTTCTCGCGCTCGGCTTAAGCCTATATGCTGTTGACCCAGCTTTAAAGCCCCGCCGCGACAACCTTTCGCACCGCATGATGTGCACCTGCGGCTGCAATGAGCTGCTCGGCGAGTGCAGCCACGCCGGATGCCAGAGTTCTACAACCATGCTCCGCGAACTCGACACCTATCTGGCCGGCGGCAAGAACGACAAAGAAATTCTGGCCGCATTCACTGACAAATATGGCCCGACTGTTCTGGCCGCTCCTGAGGCGAAGGGCTTCCATCTGGTTGCATGGTTTGCACCATTTACGTTGCTCCTTGCAGGTCTGGTTGGCATAATAGTCTTAATCCGCCATACGCAACGTAAGCATGCACTTACGGCTGCGCAAAACGGCACAACTGAGGCAACCGCTCCACTGGATGATTCCATGCTGGAGCGCATACGCCGTGAAACAGGCGGAGAGGATAGCAAATGATCGATCAGACTGGTTTGATTCTCGGCATCGTGTTGGCGGTTGTTTTCCTCGCCTATATCTTCTGGCCTGAGAATGTATTTGCCGCACAGCGTCAAAAGACGCGGCTGGAGTATCTTGAGGAACGTAGGGAGCAGCTCTATGAGAACCTGCGCGATCTGAACTTCGAATTCAAGGCCGGCAAGTATCCCGACGAGGACTTTGCCGCCCAACGGGCCCAATTGGAAGAGGAAGCGGCGCGCCTGCTTGCCGAGATTGACATACTCAGGAACCGCGCCTGACCACTGCCACTTCCCCGGCAGTTACAACGAACGGAACGCCTGCGATGGCGTTTGGAGACAGAAAGACCATGAAGATATCAAAGATTCTTCTTCTGTGTGCTGCATTTTCACTGGCCACATTAGCTGCAAATGCACTTCCCGTCACCGGAACGGTCATGAATAAAACCACCGGCAAGCCCTCGGCCGGCGACCGCATCTCCGTCGTCGACGTGCAGGCCGGCATGCAGGATGTCGAGCGCGCCACCACCGACTCAAGCGGCCATTTCAACATCAGCACACCTGGTCCCGGCCCATATCTTCTGCGTGTCGACCATCAGGGCGCTGGCTACTTCGCCGCTGCGCCGCAGGGCAACACCCCGGTCACCATCAATGTTTATGATGTAGCCGAAAAGGTTGACGGCATCTCCATTGAAGCTGATGTCATTGAAGCTGAGACCGACAACGGCCAGCTCAACGTGGACCAGCGCTACTACGTCAAGAACCTCAGCTCGCCTGCCAAGACCCAGTTCAGCAAGAACACCTTTGAGTTCACCCTGCCCGAGGGCGCGATTCTTGAAGGCGTCTCCACGGCACGTCCCTCCGGCATGCCAACCACCTACGACCCGGAGCACGGAACGACCAAGGGTCGCTACATCATCAATGTGCCCATCGAGCCGAATCAGGGCGCAAAAGACACCGTCTTTGATATCCACTACCACCTGCCCTACAACGGCAAGTACACATTCACCACCAAGCAGATCACGCTCGGCGAGAACATCGTAGTCCTGCTGCCCAAGCAACTCACCTTCAAGGCTGAGACCGACGGCATCTATCAGGCCGTCCCCGAGGACCCGCGCCTTCAGACCTTCGCTCTCAAGAACCCCAAGGCTGATCAGAAGATCGGCTTCACCCTCTCCGGCACCGGCCAGTTGCCCCGCGAACAGCAGGGCAAGGGCGCAGGCGCCATGGGCGGCGGCACAATGGGCGGCGGTGAGCAATCCGGCGCAGCCGGCCCCGGCGGCGCACCCGGCGGCGGCATCGGCAATCCGAACCAGGGCGACAACCCGCTTGCGCAGTATCAGTGGTGGATCATCGGCGGCCTTGTCCTCGTTCTTATCGTCGGCGTCTTCTTCCTGCTTCGCCGTCCGGCCAAGCACGTTGAAGAAGAAGAAGCAGTCTCCGTCAGCAGTGAACCCTCACAAGATTGGAGCCAACCAACAACCATGGCACCCTCCTCTTCAGTTGTTCCGCAGTACACTGAGCGCGTAACGCCGCAGTTCCAGTCGGCCGTTGCGCAGCCCGCGCCGCAGCCCATTTCCACCAGCGCCAACTTCCTCAATGCGCTCAAAGATGAGCTCTTCGCCATCGAGACCGACAAGCTCAACGGTGTCATGGATGACACAGAGTACGCCGAGGCCAAGTTCGCCATCGACGTGCTTCTGAAGCGCACCCTCAAGAAGGGATAAGCTTCGCCGACAACTTACGGGCCAGGGAGT
>CAIMNN010000147.1 GCA_903842845.1 uncultured Acidobacteriaceae bacterium
CGCTGCTCACCGTCCGCTATCGCACACCGGTCGCGGTCGGGCCAAAGAAGAACCCGGAAACAACGCTCAAGAAGATCTGAACTCACTGATGCCAAAGCTCCAAGGCTTCGTGTAAGGTAAAAAGCAACCATGACAATGCCAAAGACAATCGGTCGTTATGAAGTAATCGACGAACTGGGACGCGGGGCGATGGGCAGCGTGTATCGCGCCAACGATCCCATGATGAGCCGCACTGTCGCCATCAAAACCATCCTCGCCACTGCGCTAGCCAGCGAGAACGGCGCGGAGTTCCGCAAGCGCTTCACCCGTGAGGCGCAGGCTGCCGGCGTTCTCACCCACCCCGGCATCGTCGCCGTCTACGACGTGGGCGAGCAGGATGGCTCTCCGTACCTTGTAATGGAGTTCGTGCAGGGGCGCACCTTGGACGCGGTGATGAAGAAGGGCGACCGCATGAGCCTGGAGCGCATCGCGGAGATTGGCGAGCAGATAGCCGAGGCGCTGAACTTTGCGCATCGCAACGGCGTTGTGCATCGCGACATCAAGCCGGCCAACATTCTCATGACCTCGAAAGAGGTCTATGGTTTTGAACGCCCGAAGATTACCGACTTCGGCGTGGCAAAATTGCAGGCAGGCGACATCACCACAACCGGCCAGATGTTGGGCACGCCAGCCTTCATGCCGCCCGAGCAGTTCACCGGCGCACCCATCGACGGCCGCACTGATCTGTTCTCGCTCGGCGTCATCCTGTATCAGATGGCCACCGGCGAACAGCCCTTCCCCGGCGAAACAATGACCTCGGTCTCATACAAGATCGTGCACACCGACCCGGTTCCGCCCAGCAAACTGAACCCGCTGGTTCCAGTAAAGCTCGACGGCATCATTCTCAAGTGTCTTGCCAAAAGCCCCGCCGACCGCTTCCAAACCGGCGAAGAACTTGCACAGGAGCTTGCAGGCTTCCGCGGCACACGCGACCCGGTGCTCGCGACGAAGGTTGCAGCAGCAGCACCCGCCAAGGTCGACCCGAATCAAACACTCGACAGCGGCGCGATGAAGATGCAACAGCAAAAAGAGCCTGCCGCAGCAAAGCCTCCAAAGCCGCCCAAGGTTAAAAAGCCGGCAACACCGCTCACGCCTGCACAGAAGAAAACGCGCGCGCTGGTCATCACTGGCATTGCTGCACTGTTCTTCCTCGCGGCGGTAATCGGCGGCTGGCTTTACATCCGCAATCAGGCGCAGCAGACTGCGGCCAACACACCTCCGCCATCGCAACAAGCTGCTACTCCAGCGCCGCAGCAACCGCAAGCACAGCCTCAAGCGGCATCGCCTGCACCAACCACCGCGGCCAACACGCAAAGCTCACTCAAGCCATCTGGCGCTTTGAAGCCGCAGGCAGGCAAATCCGCACCCGCTGCCCCGGCGCAAACCAGCAACACACCTGCTCCGGTTCAGACTCAAGCCCCTGCGCCTGCGCCGCAACCCGAACCAGTGAAGCCCTCGAATGCAGGCGGCGCGCTCGGCTTTGACCCGCTCAAGCTAGACGGCAAGCAGAACGCCCACATCAAGGTTGACCTGAACCACTTCGGTCCCGGTGTCTCGTTCGCTCTTTACATGAACGACAAACTCTACTACAAGGGCACGTATGACGTGCACCCCGACATGGACAAGCTCATGGTCCCACCCGGCGTACAGCACTTCCGCGTCGAGGTCAGTTGCAACGGCGTGGTCAAAAACTCCAACGTCGTCAGCGCCGAGTTCGTCGCCAAAAAGCGCGTCAACCTCAAAGTCGAGATTCGGCCGCCGGATAAGCCGACCGCGGGCGCCAATGCCGCTCTTGACCCTGCCGCACAGGTCATCGCAACCATGAAGCAAGCCTTTTCACTTTTTAACTGAGCATTTACATCCGCGATTTAGCATGGAAACGAGACTGGAAGTACTGACCGGTCGCAACTTAAGGAGTACCAATGGTTTTCACCAGTGAAGAGTTGGCAGGCGGCGTTATTCAGATCAATCTCGACGGACGCCTCGACATCGAAGGCGCGGCAGCTGTCGACCTCAAAATGAACGTCGTTGCCGGCAGCGCCAAGTTTCTGCTGCTCGACCTCAGCAAGCTCACCTTCCTCGGCTCCATGGGCCTGCGCTCCATAGTCATCCCCGCGCAAACCATCAAGCGCCGCGGCGGCAAAACAGTCATCTTTGCCCCGACGCAGATGGTCGAAGAAGTCCTGCGCGCCAGCAACATCGACGCCATCATCCCCATCCATCACGACCTTCAGGCCGCGCTGGCCGAGTTCGCAGCCTGATAAGGCGCATCTGCAATGAGCAACCAGACCATGACGGAAGATCAACTCTCGCTCAATAGCCAGCTCTCAGAGCTGGCTAAGGTTTGGACGTGGGTTGAAGCTCTGGCTGCGCAACATCAAATTCCGGCTAAGACCGTCTACGCCATTCAGCTCTGTCTCGAAGAAGTTCTATCCAACATCATCCGGCACGGTTACAACGGAGAGCCCGGCCACTCGTTCACTGTGGCCTTCACTCCACTCGCCGATGGTCTCTGGTCGTTTACCGCTGAGGATTCCGCACCGCACTTCTCCCCGCTTGAAGAAGCCGACAAGCGCGCCGAGACGCGGCACGATCTGGACATACTCAAGCCCGGTGGACTCGGAATTCCCATCCTGAAAAAATTCACGCACGCGGTCAGTTATGAAGCGCTGCCGGTTGGCAATCGCATCACACTGACCTTCGCCGCGCGTGTGGACTAGTCGACCCGGTACGCCAGGTTGTCGAAGAGCAGTCCTTCTCCATGCACAAAATTGAAATAAACCGTTGAGCTGGGGTCTATCCATCCAGTGCGGATGCGCTTCAACTCGCCCGGCTTCACGGTGTAGATCGCCTCTCGCAATTCTGGGCAGCGCACAGTGATCGTCGCTTCCTCTTTGCCGCCGTTGTAAACATCAAAGCCCGCAAAAATGCGTGGCGAGTAGAACTTGAACTCCGCCTTGTCGCTCTTTGCGTCGGCGAGCGCAAGATTGAATGTTCCGAATGCGCCATCAGGAACATGGATCTTCCACTGGTCCGCGCCCCATTCAATCACACCGGATGGATACTGCCCGCTCAAGGTCGTTCCCGCTGCCAGATGCGGCGCATCGAATGTCACGTAAAGCGGTTTCGCATTTCCGCCGCTGCCCTGCACATCAATATTGTGGCCGGACGTGTGATGAATCCGCATCACGCGCGTCTTCTCGTCGAAGGTGTAGCCTTCGCTCGTGAGGTCGTTTCGCAGCGCAATCGCTCGTCCATCCACCATCACGCTCTCCGGTTTGAAGTCGAGCCGAAGAACCTCTTCACCAGCAGCATCAAAAGTCGAGTAGGTCACTGAACCCGTCGCGTAGTGAGCCTTGGTCACAACAGACGTACTGCCCAGCAAATGAGATTCATCCGTCGGCGCCCACTCCGGCACAGCCCAAAAAGAATCCATCATCCGGCGCGGACCATCGGCGTACTCGTCTGTAAACCACCACTGCCCTGCGAAGGGACTGTGCGCTCCACCTGCCAATCCCTGAAAATATGTAACCCAGTTGAAGGAGCGATAAGCCGCGTCGCGATACGCCACGTCGCCGGTCTTCGCATAGTAAAGCGCTTCAACCGCAGCCAGCCGCGCAGTGTGGTCGTCGCAGCACTGGTTAGGCTCGTTGCAGCAGAAGTTGATGCCGTTGCCCTGCTCGTTGGTTATCGTCGCTCCGTGCACAACATACTTCGCCCACTTCGGCGTCGTCTTCACCCACTCGATGATGTGCTTCGAGTGCTCGCGCCATTCCGGGTCGTGCTCAGGGTGCAGCAGCACATAACGCGCAAACTCCAGCGGAATCACCTGGTTCATGTTGCCCATGCTCGGCACTGTGTCTTCAAAGTAGCCGACCCATGTATCTGTTGCCAGCGGATATTTCTTGAACCACTTCCATACCGCGGCGCGCGTCTTCTTGTAACCCTCCACATCGCCGAGACCCAAACGCGTCAGCTCATCAAATAGCATCATCGGCTCAACGACGTTTGCCGAGTAAGGCCCCATCGCACCGCCCGGCGCCTTGCCATCACGCGCATACAAACGCACCGGCCACGGCGAGTGCGACTCGTCCCCCGGTGCAACATTCTTCACCAGCGCATCTGCGCAGCGGATTGCCTCTTTCAAATATTTTGTATTGCCGGTCAATTCATACAACCGCACGTACGCGTAACCATCCTCGCCCACGACGTGCGGCTCAAGAAAATCCTCGCCTAGGTTGCTCCATCCGCTGTAACGCACCGCGCCCGGGTTCGCCGAAGTGTACGGCACTCGCGGCCATGCATAGCCTTCCGGCGTGAGCCCATGCTCCAGTTCGTAATCAAAGAACGATTCCAAAAATGTAATGGATCGCTCATCGCCTGAGTACGCGTAATAGTGCTCCAGAAAGCCTTCCATCATCGCGCGCAGATAAGCCGTCGAGTTAGCCCAGTGCGGGTCAGGAATCAACTCGTACGTTGTGCGGTCAAAATCAAAGCAGCAATAAAAATAATGCAGCCGCTGGCGATTGTACTGGTCCCAAAGAATTGTCCACTGGCTCTCGAAGTAACCCGCGTAGGAGTAGCCAATGTTGTCGGCCATCGGCCACGGCAACAACTTGCCGCCCGCGTCCAGATTCACCGCCCGTCCTGCAACCGTAGGCGGATTGATTTCGCTCACCGCGGGAAAAGGCTTCTGCGCCGCAATCGGCAGACAAGCCAGGAAGAGAACAAAGAACATTTTTGCTGCTCGCGTCATCGCTGACTCCATCCTCAATGCAAATCCATCGCATTCATCGTATCGCGACACAGCACTGCCCTTCCAGCAATTTCAATCGCTGGAACCTCTCTTGCTCATCCCAACCATCGATGTTCTCAATATGTAGGTTGACCGCGCACCGCTTGCATGCCGTATTCCATCCTTGCTCTGGCGTTATACAATTCTCGCGAAATGCAGAAGAGTTCTCAATGGACTCTCAACTGCACGGAAGGATATCCATCATGGCCAGAACTTTCTTTTCACGCCGCGACTTTTTGCGCACAACCGCAGGTGCCGCTGCCGGAGCGCTTGTAGTCGCACCAGTACTCGCCGAAGGCGAACGCCTCCTTGACAACGCAACTCCGCCACTCTGCACTCAGCAAGCCACCGCGCCCAGCGACCGCATCCGCTTCGGCATCGTCGGCGTCGGCATGGAGGGCAGTGGCCTGCTCGCCACTGCTATCCAGCTCCCCGGCGTTGAATGTGTTGCCGCCGCTGATCTCTATGACGGCCGCCATGACCTCGCGAAGGAGATAGTCGGCAAGCCAATCCGCACCACGCGTCGCTATCAGGAGCTACTCGACTCAAAAGATATTGACGTCATCATCTGCGCCACGCCCGACCACTGGCACAAGCAGGTTGTTGTGGACGCGCTGAACGCGGGCAAGGATGTTTACTGCGAGAAACCGATGTCGCACAACCCCGCCGATGGACTGGCCATGGTCGCCGCCGCAAAGAAGACCGGTCGCATTGTTCAAGCCGGCGCGCAACGAACCAGTTCCGTACTCTGCGCCAAGGCTCATGAGCTCATCACACAGGGTGCAATTGGCGACCTCAACCTCATAGAAGCAACCTACGGCCGCAACGACCCGACAGGCGCATGGGAGTATCCGCCTCCGCCGGACCTCTCGCCTCAAAATCTCGATTGGGATACATGGCTCGGTACCGCGCCCAAAAAACCCTTCGACCCGCTTGCCTTCGCGCGCTGGCGCTGCTGGAAGGAGTACGGCACCGGCGTCGCTGGCGATCTGCTCGTCCACCTCATCAGCGGAATGCAATGCGTCCTTGGCATCAACGAGGTTCCCAAGCGC
The DNA here is from genome assembly GCA_903842845.1 of uncultured Acidobacteriaceae bacterium. Classification (GTDB taxonomy): domain Bacteria; phylum Acidobacteriota; class Terriglobia; order Terriglobales; family Acidobacteriaceae; genus CAIMNN01. Next base: position 5,887 of record CAIMNN010000147.1, read on the forward strand.
GTCTCGGCCTTCGGCGGTATCTACCGTTGGAAAGATGGCCGCAATATGCCCGACGTTCATCCGGTGCTCTTCGAGTATGAAGGAATCCCAGTGTACATGCGTCTCTCACTTGGCTGCGATACACCTGAGGTCACGCGCTTCATGGGGTCGCATGGCGTTATTGAGCTGCGTGAGTTCAACCTCAGCTACACGCCGCAGGCTGGCATCGATACCGGCCCAAGTTATTACTCTGGCAGCTTCCCCTCCGCCATGCGCAATGAGTACACGAAAAAGTGGCA
>CAIMNN010000148.1 GCA_903842845.1 uncultured Acidobacteriaceae bacterium
AGGCTTCCGAACTGGTTCGCTACCTGACGGGTGGAGTGCTGTTGCGGCTGAACCGCCAAACGCAGAATCCCGAGCTTCAACTCGCCGAGAGCTTTCACATCTCCCCTGACGGCATGCTGATCGCCTTCAAGCTACGCGATGGCCTGCGCTTCTCTGATGGCGCGCCGCTGAGCTCGGCGGATGTGGCATGGTCACTGCGCCGCGTGCTTGCGTCCGCGACGGGATCTGTTGTTGCCGCGGAATTTCTGCTGCCGGAGAAGGTCATTGTCGATACTCCCGATCGGCTCACAGTGCGCATCCACCTTCCTAAGCGCGTCATCGAAGCGGCAAAAATCTTTGATGAAATCGCCATTGAGCCGGCCAATCGTCCGAGCGAGGGGTATGTCACCTCCGGGCCATTTACCGTGGCCGATTACAAGCGCGGGCAATATGTGCGTTTGCGGCGCAACCCCAACTACTGGCGGCGCGATGGGGCAGGCGTCCATCTGCCTTATGTGACTGGTGTACGGCTCGACATTCTCAATAACCGAGAGCAGGAGATTGCGCTCTTTCTTCGTGGGGAGTACGACCTGATCGACGGACTCTCGCCGGACTACTTCGGAGTCGTCGGACGAAAATCGCCAGGATCGCTTCACGACCTTGGCGCCTCGCTCAATACAGAGCAACTATGGTTTAACCAATCTGGAAGCGCGCCCTTGCCGGAATTCGAGATGGCGTGGTTCAAGAGCCGGAACTTCAGGGTTGCCGTATCAAAGGCGATTCATCGAGCGGACCTGGTACGAATCGCTTACAACGGCCATGCCACGCCGGCCTTCGGCTTTATCTCGCCCGCCAACGCGTTTTGGCAAAGCAAGAATCTCAACTATCCCCATGAAGACACCCGCGATGCGAACCGGATGCTCACAGCGGCGGGATTTCATCGCAGCGGCAACCAGTTGTACGATGCGGCGGGCCATTCAGTGAAATTCTCCATCCTGATCAATGCCGGGAATGAGATGAGGAAGAAGATGGCTGCAATGATCCAGCAGGACCTGGCGGCGGCCGGAATGCAGGTGACCATCGTAGCTTTGGATTTTCCTGAGCTTATTGAGCGCCTCATGCACAAGCAAGACTACGAGGCATGTTTGCTGGGAATCTCGAACGCTGCACCGGAGCCGAGCTCGATGATGAATATGTGGCTGAGCTCTTCGCCGAACCACCAGTGGAACCCTTCGCAGAAGATTCCTGCAACGAATTGGGAAGCCGAGATCGATAGGCAAATGCAGCTTCAGGCATCGAGCCCTTCGCAGCAGGTGCGCAAGGTGGCGGTAGACAGGGTGCAGCAGATTGTGGCCGACCAGCAGCCTTTCATCTACCTCGTCTTCCCAAATGTCCTGCAAGCAATCTCTCCGCGTTTGCTTGGAGTCAAATCTGCCATTCTCTCGCCAGGGCCGGTTTGGAACATCGAGTCGATCCGCCGCGAGGAAGGCCGTCAGGCAGGCGGGCGATGAGCGACCCTGTCATGCAAGTCCGGCTGCGCGCCGAGTATGGCAAGCGCTGCGTCCTCCGCGATGTGCAATTCGATCTTTGCGCCGGTGAGACACTGGGGATGGTGGGCACCAGTGGCGCCGGTAAGACCACCCTCGTCATGGCCCTGCTTGGACTGCTTCCGTGGTGTGGTGGCACGACCTCGGGAGAGGTTCTCATCGATGGGCAGAACCTGCTTGCGCTGCCGGCAAACCAGGCGCGAAAGATTCGCGGCAAGAAGATCGCTCTTGTTCCACAGTGTCCGATGACCGCCCTCAACCCCGCCGTGTCACTGCGATCGCATTTCGAGGAGGCATGGAGCGCGCACCAGACTGCTGGCCGCCGGGCGCTCGAGTCACGGCTGCGGCAACTGATGAATCAGGTGCAACTGCCTGCCGACGACGCAAGCTTCCTGCGCAGAAAGCCAGGCCAGGTCAGCGTCGGGCAGGCACAGAGGGTTCTCATCGCCCTGGCTCTTCTGCATCGCCCCGCAATCCTGATAGCGGACGAGCCGACCAGTGCCCTCGACCCTGTGACGCAGGCGGAGATCGTGAAGCTGTTGCGGCAGTTGAACCGCCAAAGCGGAGTTGCGCTGCTCTATATCTCCCACGATCTGGTGTCGGTCCTGCAATTGTGCCACAGGCTCGCGGTGTTGCACGCCGGAACTATCGTCGATTGTTTGCCCGTCGCGCAGATCGAGGAGGCGCGGCATCCCGCCACCCTTTCGCTTCTGCGGGCGTTACCTGTCCCAGTTGGAGTGCTCTTGTCCCATTGCAAGACAAGTTCGGATTGCGATGAGCAGACCCGCACGCCGAAGTTTGCTACTCCAGAATCGCGGAGGAACAACCAGTTAGCCGAGCCTCAAACTGCGGAATCATCTCAATTGTCTGATTTTGCGCCACTTTGTGCGAGGCAACAGACCGTGCCACAAGTCGGATTCCATTAAAGATACTTAATCTCCCACTATCGTGTCATAAGGAAAAAGCAAGTCTTCTCCGAATACATAAGTAAGTGGATGCGCTGACACTCGGGCCATGGGTAGCAGATCAGGCGCAAAGGAGAGAGAACGATGAAGGTTGCAGGAACCAGGAGCGCGATGTGGGGAAGAGCCTTGCTGACGATGTGCGCATTGATCTTGAGTGTCAGTATGCCGGCATTTGCGGGTCAACATAGAATGTCGAAAGACCTTGAGGGACGGAGCGGCTCTGACCAGGTTGACGTGATCGTCCAATTCAGCCAGGTGCCGACTGCGAAACACCATCAGAGAGTATCGGACAGAGGGGGACGGCTGAGGCGGG
>CAIMNN010000149.1 GCA_903842845.1 uncultured Acidobacteriaceae bacterium
CTGATCGACTCGGCGAAGATCTACCGGATGACGATTCCCTTCTCGCTGGACGAGCTGTGCGCGGGCGTGGTGGACGTGATCGAAGCGAACGGGATTGCGCCGTGCTACATCCGGCCGATCGTGATACGCGGGTACGGCGAGATTGGCGTGAACCCGAAGGGCTCGCCGATTGAGACTTATATTGCGAACTTTCCGTGGGGCAAGTATGTGGCGGGGAGCGGCGGCGCAGATGTATGCGTGTCCAGTTGGAACCGGCTTGCGCCGAACACGATGCCGGCGTTGGCGAAGGCAGGCGCGAATTACATGAACTCGCAACTGATCCGCATGGAAGCCGATATCAACGGCTACGCCGAGGGCATTGCGCTGGACGTGAACGGATTGGTGAGCGAGGGCTCGGGCGAGAACGTGTTTGTGGTGCGCAATGGCGTGCTGTATACGCCGCCGCTGGCGAACTCCGCGCTGAGCGGAATCACGCGCGACAGCGTGCTGACGATTGCGCGTCACCTGGGGTTGACGGTGGTTGAGCTGGCGATTCCGCGAGAGATGCTGTACATCGCCGATGAGGTATTTTTCACGGGAACGGCGGCGGAGGTTACGCCGATACGCTCGGTGGACAAGATCCTGGTGGGCGATGGGAACCCGGGCGCGATAACGAAGCAGATAGCGGATGAGTTCTTCGGGATTGCGAATGGCTTGAAGCCGGATCGCTTTGGCTGGCTGACGCCGGTGAAGGTGAACGCGGCGGATGCGGTGAAGGCGTAAGGACAGGGACTAGGGATTAGGGACTAGTCGGTTGAAGTTAGATGGAACAAAGGCAGTACTGAGCAGGCAGGGAGTTATTCCCTGCCTGTTTCTATTTGTAAGAGGAATTTGATTCACTGAAATTTCAAGAGTGGGAGAAATGAGTGCGCATGCAGACGCGTATCATTAATACATTATGAAACGGACACTCACATCACTGCTCCTACTGTTTGTTGCGCTTGTTTTATTTGGCAATCAACCCGCTTCACGCGCCGCCGAGAAAATTGCGGAGGCCAAGCGGCCGAAGCTTGTGGTCATTTTGGTGATCGACCAGTTTCGCGGCGATTATATTGAGCGCTACAAGAGCGATCTGACGGGACGCGGCTTCAATCTGTTCTATAAGGAAGGCGCGTGGTTCACAGATTGCTACTTTGATTATGCGAACACGAAGACTGCACCGGGGCACGCGACGATAGGCACGGGCGCGTACACGGATGGGCACGGCATTGACGCCAATGAGTGGTGGGACCTAAGCCGCGCGACGGACCACAAGGTGTCGAGCGTTGAGGATGAGCGGTATCAGCTGGTGGACCTGCCGGCAAGTTCGATCCCAGCGAACCAGCCGGGGGCGGCGTTGACGGCACTGCATTATGTAGTGGGCGCGAGCCCGCGCAGTTTGCATGCGTCGACGATAGGCGATGAGCTGCGGATGGCGACGATGGGCAAGTCGCGGGTTTTTGGCGTCAGCTTCAAGGACCGTGCGGCGATATTGCCGGCGGGGCAGTCGGCGAATGCGGCGTATTGGATAGACTCGGCGAGTGGGCAGTACACGACATCGACGTATTACATGGAGCATCTGCCGGAGTGGGTGAAACAGTTCAACGCAGGCGGGCACATACTTGAGGCGGAGAAGACTGCGGATGCGGTGGGAACGACGCAGTTCTACGAACTGGTGGGAATTACGCCGGCGGCGAACAAGTATGAGCTGGATTTTGCCGAGGCGTTGATAGACGGCGAGAAGCTGGGCCAAGGCGATGTAACGGATGTGTTGACCATATCGCTTTCGGCAAATGATATCGAGGGACATGAGTTTGGACCTGACTCCGACCAGGAACACGAGATGATCGTCACGACTGACAAGCAGTTGGGCGAGTTTTTTGCGTGGCTGGACAAAAAGGTCGGGTTGCAGAACACCTGGCTGGCGTTTTCAGCGGACCATGGAATTCCGCCGATTCCGCATGAAGTTGCGGATATGGGAATCCATGGCGCGTACCTTGACATGGTGAAGCTTTATGCAGAACTGAACGCGGGATTGAATGCTCGCTTTAAGCCGGAGAAGAAGACGAATTACTTCCTCGACAAGCCGGATATGCCGCAGGTGATGCTAAACCGGAAAATATTCGAAGAACAGAAGATAGACGAAAAGACAGCGGAAGATGCAGTGGCGCAGTTGATTCCTGCGGCAGTGGCAAAGCAGAATCATAAGACTGATGAAGCGTTGCCGCTGACACACCGCGTGGACCAGCCACCGACGTTGGTTGCCGTTTACACGCGACTGCAATTGGCGAACAATCAGCTACCGCCCTCGGAGTGGGGACGGCTGCTGGCGCACAGTTACACGGACCATGGGAACTGGTCTGTGATGATTGAGCTTGAGGGCTACCAGATGGAGGATGTGCGTGCGACGATGCAGACGACACACTTCAGCCCGTGGAGCTATGACCGCCATGTACCGCTTGGGTTCTACGGCGCGCCGTTTGTTGCGGGCGAGTATCATGGACGTGTAGCCCCTGTTGATCTGGCAGCGACGCTGGCGTCGTTGCTGGGCGTGAATCAGCCGTCGGCGTCTGTAGGAAAAGTGCTGACAGAGGCGCTGCGGCAGAAATAATTTCGGGTTCGAAGGAAAACGCGCGCAATTGAAACCAGATATGACAGTGCAGTTGGCCGGCATCGAACTGGCCAACCCGATCCTGGCAGCAAGCGGGACCTTTGGTTATGGAATCGAGTTTGAGGAGATAGTCTCGCTCGAGGAGCTGGGCGGATTTTGCACCAAGGGAATCAGTTTGTATGCGATGGCCGGGCACTTGCCTGTGCGCATTGTGACGACGGCATCAGGAATGCTGAACGCGATCGGGTTGCAGAACATCGGCGTGGACGCGTTTATTGAGAACAAGCTTTCAGAGCTGAAGCGGTATCCGAAGGCGAAGGTGTTTGTGAACGTCTTCGGCTACACGGTGGCCGATTATCTTGCAGTGATAGAGAAGCTCAATGCAGCCGAAGGGATTGCGGCGTACGAACTGAACGTGAGCTGCCCGAATGTGCATGCGGGGGGGATGGCGTTCGGCGCGGACCCTGGTTCGCTGGAATATCTGGTGGGACGCGCGCGGGCGGTGACGTCGCGGCCACTGATCGTGAAGCTGAGCCCGAATGTGACTTCGATCGCGCACATGGCGCGCGTGGCTGCGGAGGCGGGTGCTGATGCGATCAGCCTGGTGAATACGTTTTTGGCGATGGCGATAGACCCGGAGACACGCAAGCCGCGATTGAGCAATGTGACGGGCGGGCTTTCAGGGCCGGCGATAAAGCCGATAGCGCTGCGGATGGTTTATGAAGCGGCGCGGGCGGTGCGTATCCCGGTAATAGGGATGGGCGGCATTACGACAGCCGAGGATGTGGTGGAGTTTATGTTGGCCGGAGCGACAGCGGTGCAGGTGGGCACGGCGAGTTACGCCGACCCGCGCGCAACGGAGCGTCTGGCGAAGCAGCTTGCGAGTTGGTGCAAGGAAAATAAAGTTGAGAAGGTTGCTAGTTTGACAGGTGGGTTGGATGTGGGGTCGGAAGAGAAATAGATTTTTGGCCGGGATTTAAATTCATATCAACTTACAGTGATGGGACGAATATAGTTCCTTAGCCAGAGCGCAAACTCTGCTTCCGCAATGCTTCCATCTGCCAATGCAAGCATCATTGTGAGCGCATCGCCATCATCAGCGAACAGCTCATGACCGTTTTTCGAAAGAAATGTTTCAGCAACCACCCAGGCTGTGCGTTTGTTGCCATCCATAAATGGATGGTTGCTGGAAATACCAAAGGCGTAAGAAGCAGCGAGAGCGGCGAGGTCAGGTTCATCGTAGACAGCGAGATTTTGGGGCCGCGCGAGTGCAGATAAAAGCAGAGCCTCATCGCGAATGCCCACCATGCCACCATGTTCAGCAAGTTGCTCGTCGTGAATGGCAAACACAGACCGCTCAGAGATCCATCTCCAGGCGCGCGTGATCACTTGGCAAGTTCCCTTAAAAGGTCGCGTCGTTTCCGCATCACTTTACGCGCCAGAGTCATATCCAGTTCAAACTCAGGATCGTAGGGCGAGATGCGAAAACCGTCAGGAGATTCGGTGAGAAAGAGCGAGTCACCCTTTTCTACTTTGAGGCGCGCCAGAGCCTCTTTGGGCAAAATCAGACCAGTTGAGCTTCCGATCGAAGTGAGTTTGAGCTTGAGCATAGGAACCTCAGTACTAATATTATATCTATTATTATAATATTGCAATAGATATATTACCGAGGGCGCATGGCTTTGATGGAGTCGGGCAGGCGCTTTTCGATTTCTTTGGCGCGTTCGGCTGCCAGGCCACTGAGGTAGCTTGGCGCGGGGGTCGCGGTGAGGACCAGTGTGAAGGCTATCAACGAGAAGCAGAGGCCGGCGATGGCGGCGGAGACGAGCATTTGGTACATAGAGACCGTCTCAAGGCCGAAGAAGTTGTAGGCTACGCTCTCCAGCGGTTTGACGTGGAGCAGCACCGCGAGCGCGAAGAGGAAGAAGAAGGCGGAAAGTGATGTGAGGACGGCGAGGGCGACGTCGAGCGTACGGTGGAATTTTTGACGGGCGCGGCAGTGTGGACAAGCGACGAGGTGTTTCTCGTAGTCTGTTCGCATATCGGGAGATATGCCGGAGATATCGTATCGCCAACTGGCAAGAATGGCGCCAACTACCCTGTCATTGCATCGTGTGCTTGCCATGTTTTTCAACTCGCTTTGCCCGGGCGTACACGAACGATCATTGCGGTGCCCGCGTAAACAATCCCCAAGTAAAAAAATGATGTAAGAGACCAAAAGTGGCCCAAAGTGAGGAGATTACGCCTGAGGACTATAGTAGTGCAATTGTCTAAAAATGTATAGATTCTAATGGCTCGTGCTGGTAGGCGATGAGCAGCCGGTTGGCGATGAGGCTGGCGTGGTTTTGGAGCGCCTGCTCGGCGGCGATGCGGGCGAGTTCAGGAAGATTATTGCATTCAGAGAGATGGGCGAGGATGACGTAAGAGGCCTGGCCGTCGTACTCGTTGGCGAGGAACTCGGAGGTGGAGTTGTTGGAGAGGTGGCCGACGCGGGAGAGGACGCGCTGCTTCACGTTCCAGGGGTAGGGGCCGTCACGGAGCATGTCGAGGTCGTGGTTGGATTCGATGTGGAGCAGGTCGAGCGAGCGGAGTTCCTGCTTGACGTTGGGCGGGATATAACCGAGGTCGGTGGCCACGGCGAGACGGATGCCTTCGGACTCGAAGACGAAACCGACGGGGTCAGCGGCGTCGTGGGGGATGGTGAAGGGGCGGACGGTTGCGTCGCCGAGAGTGAAGTGCGACCCAGGGGCGAAGTATTCGACTGAGGGGAGCCAACTGGGGTCTTCGGCGCGGGATGGAATTTTGTTGAGGTCGGGCTCGGAGTCGGGTTGGGGAGAATCTGCTAGTACTTCGGCGGCTTCTGCTTCGGCGTCATAGGCTTCGTCGGTTGCAGCGTCGATTGAGAGTGCAGATTCATTGAAGGCGGATGCGGCCTGGGTGTCGGCTTCGGCCTGTTGCTTGAGACGCTGCTGGTCTTCGAGCCACTGCGCATAAGTGATGCGGCGCTTGGGTGTAAGCTGGCGGACCCAGGCGCGGTGCGTGGGCTCGGTGAAGAAGACGGGGATGTTGAGCTTGCGCGCGGTGACGGCGAGGCCGTTGATGTGGTCGGAGTGCTCGTGTGTGATGAGGATGGCGCTGAGGGTAGTGGGGTCTTCGCCGGCGATGGTCATGCGGCGGAAGAGCTCGCGGCAACTGAGGCCTGCGTCGATGAGGATGCGCGTGCGTCCGGCGGTGAGAACGGCGGAGTTGCCCTTGGAGCCGGAAGAGAGCACGGTGAAGCGGACCATGAGTTAAGAATAGTTGATTGACCACTGGATGGGGTACACAGCAAATGGTGCAATAGATTAGGCTCAAGGTTTGAGGCTGGAGGTTTCCACGATGAGCGATATTCTGCGCATGGAGCGGCTGGAGGGTTTGTACGCCGAGGCGTTGAAGGCGGCGGAGAATTCGTATGCGCCGTACTCGAACTTTCGCGTGGGCGCGGCGGTGCTGTTGACCGATGGGCGCGTGGTGACGGGCACGAATGTGGAAAACGTGAGCTATGGGCTGACGGTGTGCGCGGAACGGTCGGCGATTGCGCGCGCGGTGATAGAGAACGGGCCGAAGATTCGCGTGGCGGCGGTGGCGGTGGCGAATCTGAATGGTGCGACGTGCCCACCATGCGGAATGTGCCGGCAGGTGCTGAAAGAATTTATGGATGCCGATGGCGATGTGCTCTTCCCTTTTGAGGGTGTGATGAAGCGCGCGCGGCTGGATGAGATATTGCCGTTTGCGTTTGATGCGGATTTGAAGAAAACAGTGACTAAGTAACTGAGTTACTGAATAATTTTTTGCTCAAGCAACAGAGAGAGAGCGATGAAAGATTTTCATTCAACACAATCGTCAGCACCGATCCACATGATCGACCTGATCCTGAAGAAACGGGATGGGGGCGCGCTCGACGAGCGGGCGCTTGAGTTTATTGCGCGCGGCGCGGCGAGTGGCGAGATTGCGCTGGAGCAGTTGGCGGCGTGGCTTATGGCGGCGTGGATTCGCGGGCTGAACCGCGACGAGGCGCGCGCGTTGACTATAGCGATGCGCGACTCGGGTGTGAAGTTTGATCCGAGCAGGCTGGGCAAGCGAACGGTTGATAAGCACTCGACCGGCGGTGTGGGCGACAAGACAAGTTTTCTGATTGCGCCACTGGCTGCGGCGTGCGGCGTTGCTGTACCTATGATCAGCGGCCGCGCGCTCGGGCATACAGGTGGAACGCTCGACAAACTTGAGTCGATTCCGGGGTTCAGGACAGCGCTGAGTTTGGACGAGTTTGAAGCGGTGATAAAGAAGGTGGGCGCATCGATTGTGAGCCAGACACCGGCGCTGGTTCCTGCGGACCGCGTGCTTTACGCGTTGAGAGACAGGACGGGGACGGTGGAGTGCCCGGGGCTGATCTGTGCGTCGATATTGAGTAAGAAATTGTCGGCGGGTTTGGATGCGCTGGTGCTGGATGTGAAGACCGGCTCGGGCGCATTCATGAGCCGCATTGAGGATGCGGAGTTTCTTGCGGCGTTGATGGTTGCGACAGCTGAGGCCGCGGGGACGCGGACGGTTGCGTTGATGACGGATATGAGCCAGCCGCTCGGCGTAGCTGCGGGTAATTGGATTGAGATTGCGGAGAGCTTGCAGTTGTTGCGCGGTGAGCGGCCTGCGGAGATTGAGGATTGCCGCGAGCTGAGTTTGATCTTGGCCGGTTGGATGGTGCATGTGGCCGGCGCGGCGAAGAGCGCGGAAGAAGGTTACGCCGCTGCGGAGAAGGCTCTGATGGATGGACGCGCACTGAGAATTTTTGAAGAGATGATTGCGGCGCAGGGCGGCGATGTTTCAATCTTCAAAGCGCCGGAGAAATTTCACTCCCCCGGAGCGACGCGCGTGTTGGAAGCCTGGGAGTCGGGCTTTGTTTCCAGAATGGATACGACAATGCTGGGCTGGGCGGTGCAGCGGACTGGCGCGGGACGCGAGAAGGCCGGCGAGCCGGTCGATGGACACGCGGGAATTCTGTTCCACAAGCGCTATGGGGCGAGGGTTGAGAAGGGCGAAGTATTTGCGACGATTTACGCGACCAACGATTCTAAACTCGACGAGCCTGTGGAGTTGATCAAGCGCGCAATCCAGTTCAGCGCGGAGAAGCCAGCGGCGATTCCACTGGTGAGCAAGATCATCACGAAAGAAACAGCTGAGAAAGAATTGGCGCTACGGAATTAAACGGAGGCTTGAGTTGGAACGATTTGTAGGATTGATAGGAATTGCAGGCGTGTTGGTTGCGGCATATCTCGGTTCGACGAACCGGAAGGCTATACGCTGGCAGACAGTGGTAGTGGGTATTCTTTTGCAGCTTCTCTTTGCTCCCATTGTGTTGCTCTCTCCATACGGGCAATGGTTTATGCAAAAAGCCGGTGATGTTGTGAACGCACTTCTGGCCAATACAGTAGCTGGCACACAGCTGGTCTTTGGACAACTGGGTCTGCCGAACGCGGGCTCATTCGGAAAGCTCGTGACTCCAGGGCAAGGGATCATCTTTGCCTTTCAGGTGCTGCCTACCATCATCTTCATCTCTGCGTTCTTTGCACTGCTCTACCACGTTGGCATCATGCAGTTCATCATCCGCGGCTTTGCATGGGCGATGCAGTACACGCTGAGGATCTCCGGCGCGGAAAGCCTGAATGTTGCGGCGAGCGTATTCATGGGGCAAACAGAAGCGCCGTTGACGATACGTCCGTTTTTGGCGAAGGCGACACGCTCCGAGCTGATGACGATCATGACCAGCGGCATGGCGCACGTTTCAGGTGGAATTATGGCCGCGTACATCCTGATGGGTATTGAAGCCAAGCATTTGCTTGCAGCCGTGATTATGACTTGCCCAGGGACAATTGTTATGGCGAAGATGCTTGTGCCCGAAACGGAGACGCCGGAGACCGAAGGCACGGTCATCATTCCGCAAAGCGAAGAACACAAGGATGAGAATCTAATTGGCGCTGTGGCGCGCGGAACGATTGATGGTGGCAAGTTGGCATTCAATGTAGGCATCATGCTGATAAGCTTTTTGGCGTTAGTTTCACTTCTCAATGGATTGATGGGTTGGGTCCACGGTTACGCGGGTTGGTGGCCGGAGAGCATCAACCAGGTTCTGGGCTTTTTGTTCGCGCCGGTTGCGTGGGCAATCGGCGTGCCATGGCATGACGCCCCGACGATTGGCAATCTGCTGGGAACGCGCATGGTGTTGAATGAATTCATCGCTTACTCTCAACTGGGCGCGATGAAGTCATCGCTGATGGCGCGGTCATTTACTATCGGAACCTTCGCGTTGTGCGGATTTGCTAATTTGGGCTCGATCGGAATGCAGGTTGGTGGCATCGGCGCGCTGGTGCCGGAGCGACGCAACGAGTTGGCGAAGTTGGGCGTGAGAGCGATGCTGGCCGGGACGATGGCGAATTTGATATCGGCGTCGATTGCGGGAATTTTTCTTGGGTGAGACGAGATGAGCGAGTCAAAGATTTTTGAACAGTCGACGGAAGCAGCGGAGTATGTGCACGGCAAGATTGGCGGGTTGACTCCGCAGTTGGCTATCGTGCTGGGCTCTGGGTTGGGCGCGGTGGCAGATGCTGTTGAGAATGCAGTCGTGATTCCCTACACCGAGATTCCATATTTTCCTAAGTCGACTGCACCGGGGCATGGCGGACGAATGGTTACGGGTACGCTTGGTGGAGTGCCGGTGCTGGTGATGCAGGGGCGCGTGCATTTTTATGAAGGCTACACGCCGCAGCAGGTGACTTTCCCGATGCGCGTGCTGGGGCGCTTCGGAATCAAGACCGTTATACTGACCAATGCAGCAGGTGGTGTGAACCCTGCTTACAGCGTCGGGCAACTGGTGTTGATTGCCGACCACATCAATTATCTGGGCTTCAATCCTGCGGTGGGTCCAAACGACGAGCGGGTCGGGCTGCGCTTCTACGATATGACCGAGGCGTACTCGCGCGAGTTGAGAGCGGTGGCGCAGACGACGGGCGCGGAGATGGGATTGACGCTGGTTGAGGGCGTTTATCTTGCGACGACGGGGCCGAGCTACGAGACGCCGGCGGAGATTCGCGCGTTTAGGCAGTTGGGCGCGGACCTGGTTGGAATGTCGACGGTGCCGGAGACGATCATTGCGCGGCATGAGGGGATGAATGTGCTTGGCATCAGCTGCGTATCGAATTTGGCTGCGGGGATAAGCCCGCATCCGCTGACGGCTGAAGAGGTCTTTGAGACGGGCAAGATGGTGCAGGGGCAGATGGCGGAGCTGATGAAGCGACTAGCTGCGCGGATTGTTAACTAATTTGGTTCATTAATAATGATTAACATTTCCACTATCGGGTAGAAACATGAACCCGATAGAGTAATTGTGGCCATGAAAAGACTTGCACAACTAATTGAGGTCAAACTGCGCGCGTGGTTGCGCGAGGGGATAAGCCCGTGGCGGCTGGCGTTGACGCTGGCGCTGGGCTTTTCTATCGGCCTGCTGCCTTTCATGGGAGTTCCTACGGTGCTTTGCCTTGGGCTGGCGCTTGTGTTGCGGTTGAATCTTCCGGTGATCCAGGCGGCGAACCTGCTTGCGTGGCCTATGCAGTTGATTGCTCTGTTGCCGCTGGTGAAGCTGGGCGCGTGGATTGCAATGCGCACTGTGGGGCATGAAGTTAATTTGATAGACGGAAGTGGCGCAGTTGCCAGATTCATTGGCCCGGCAAGCGGATATGCGACAGACCTCGCGCTTGGCTGGCTGGTTGCACTGGTGCCGCTGATCTTTGTACTGACGATGGCGACGCGTGTGGTGCTGAAGCGCTTTCCGGTTGCTGTAAATTCCGCTGCATAAATTTATTTAAATCGTTCATGCTGCAGTCCCCTTCCTTCAAAAATTCAAACTGTCTTATATCTGCACAGTGAGCGCTGAGCTAAACACATACGCGCGCTCAAGTTGCGGTTGCATCATCCGATAAAAGCTTTGAAGAGCCCTGTGTGCACAGCGGGCAGATGGGTGAAGCCATGGATGAACTGATGCGGGAGTTCCTGATCGAGAGTCAGGAGGGATTGGACCGGATGGAGCATTGCCTGACGGAGCTTGAAGAGCGGCCGCAGGACACGGCGTTGCTGGCGGATATTTTTCGCTCAGTGCACACGATAAAAGGGACAACGGGCTTTTTGGGGTTCAAAAAGCTGGAGAGGCTAGCGCACTCCGGTGAGAATGTGCTGGGGCTTTTGCGCGAAGGCAAGATGGTGGCAGAGCCGCCGGTGATAACGCTTTTGCTCCAACTGCTGGATGGGTTGCGGTCGATTTTAAAAACAATTGAAGCGACCGAACAGGAAGGCGAAGCCACGCACGCTGAGCTTACCGGCAAGCTGGATATGTTGTTCGCGAGTTGCGAAGAGCGGAGCGAGCATCGGCAGAGCGTAAAGAAACATGCGGTAGTTGCAAAGACTGAGCCGGTGATAGAGGTCACGGCGGCAATTGCGACGAGCGTTGAGGAAGAGAGCGCACCGGCGGAGGCTCAGCAGCCATCGCGTGGCAGGCCGGCAGTACAGGCGGCGGAGAGCACGCTTCGCGTTGACGTGACGCTGCTGAACCGGATGATGAACCTGGTGGGCGAGCTGGTGTTGACGCGCAACCAGGTATTGCAGCAGACGAGCGCGGACCCGAACATGACGGTGCTGTCGCGGCGGTTGGACATGGTGACGGCGGACCTGCGCGAGAGCGTGATGAAGGCGCGCATGCAGCCGGTGTCAAACATCTTCAGCAAGATGCCGCGCATTGTGCGAGACCTTGCGCAGTCGCTTGGTAAACGTGCGCGTGTGCAGATGGAAGGCCAGGAGACAGAGCTCGACAAGAGCCTGCTTGAGGCGATCAAGGATCCGCTGACGCACGCGGTGAGGAACTCGCTGGACCACGGCATTGAAATGCCGGAGTCGCGCCGCGATGCAAGCAAAGACCCTGAAGGCATTCTGAAGTTGAAGGCGAGCCAGGAGGGGAGCCACGTGCTGATAGAGATCAGCGACGATGGCGCGGGCATTTCCGTGGACAAGGTGCGTGCGAAGGCGCTGGAGCGTGGGCTGGTGAAGCCCGACCGTGTGGCGCTGATGAGCGAGCGCGAACTGATGCAGCTGATATTTTTGCCGGGGTTTTCGACGGCTGCAGCAGTGACCAATGTGAGTGGGCGCGGCGTGGGCATGGACGTGGTGCGCACGAACGTGGAGAAGATCGGCGGAAAAGTCGAACTGGATTCGCGCGTCGGCAAAGGCACGACGGTGCGGATGCGCATTCCGCTAACGCTGGCGATTATTCCGGCGTTGATTGTGCGCAGCATGCACCAGAGCTTTGCGTTGCCTCAGGGCGCGCTCAGCGAGTTGGTGCATATTGCGAAGGATGATGTGAAGGGGACGATCGAGTGGATCGAGGACGCGCCGCTGTACCGTTTGCGCGGTAAGCTACTGCCGTTAATTTATCTGGACCGGTTGCTGATTCCTGATATGCCGAAGGGCGAAGAACTGGAGCGCGACAATTTTATCGCGGTGCTCAACGCCGATGGGCGCGAGTTCGGATTGGTGGTCGATGGACTTGCCGACCCGGAAGAGATTGTGGTGAAGCCGCTCAGTGCAGTGCTCAAGGGCATCGGAATGTACTCCGGCGCAACGGTGCTGGGCAATGGAGAGCTGGCGCTCATTCTCGACCCGGGTGCGATTGCGATCAAGGCCGGAATCAACATGGGCGATGAGCAGAAGCTCGACGAGCAGGAAGTTGTGACTGACTCGATAAGTGGAATGGATTATCTGCTGGTTGAAGTGGCGCAGCGACAGGCGGCGGTGCCGCTGGCGGATGTGATTCGCATTGAGCAGCTGCCTTACTCGCGCATTGAATATGTAGGCTACCGTGCGGTGTTGAACTTTGACGGCCAGTTGTTGCCGGTGGAGGATGCGGGCGGGTTGTTGAACGCGGACGACTCTGACATTGAGCGGCCGATCATTGTGGTGGTTTGCCGCGAGGGCAGCCGTCATGTGGGCATCGTTGTCTCACATGTTCTCGACGTCACATCGGGCAAGAAGCTGTTTGAAGCCGGAAGCGAGCAACGGGCTGATGGAGTGACGTTGTTGAAGAATCGCGTGACGGGGCTGGTGGACCTGGGCGCTGTGCCTGCGCTGCCGGTTGATGTCACGAGTGACGAGAACGAAGCAATCGCGTTTGTTGAAGAGTGATGAGGAGTGATGCGATGAGCGCAAAGACGAAGACAAAAGAGAAGGCAACGCTGGCTGAGATGTGCTCGGTGCGGTTGGGCGAGACGCTTTTCGGAGTGCCTATCAAACACATTCTGGAGATAGTGGGCAGAGCGAAGCCGCAGCCAGTGCCGCTGGCGCCGGAGTATGTGGGCGGTCTGGTGCACTATCGCGGCGATGTGCTGACGACGGTGAGCTTGCGCCATCTGCTGGGGATGCCGTCGGTGGAGACGCCGCAGGACATTCTTGTGCTCGACAGCGCGGGCGGTTGCTTTGGGTTGCTGGTCGACGCGGTGGGCGAAGTGTTGACGGTTTCGAATACGGAGTACGAACCGAACCCGGCGATAGTCGACGAAAAGCGGCGCGTCTATTTCGGCGGTGCGTACAAGCTGAAGAACTCGCTGATGGTGCTGTTGGACCCGGAGCAGTTGGACCCGATCCGCCTGAGCGGCACGGCTGCCTGAAACGGGCAGCGGGAATTATGGAGGAAGTGGAGGAGCTATGCGCGCGTTGATCGTTGACGACTCCCGGTTTGTGAGGGATTTTCTGCGTGGTCTGCTGGAAGAAAAAGGAATTGAGTGTGAAGAGGCCGCGGATGGACAAGCTGGGCTCGACAAGCTCAACGAGTTCCCTGACTTCGACCTGGCGCTGGTGGATTGGAATATGCCGGTGATGGACGGGTTGGAGATGGTGAAACATCTGCGCGCCGAGGGCTTCAACGAGATGAAAGTGATGATGGTGACGACCGAGGCGGAGAACGAATATATATTGCGCGCGCTGGACGCCGGGGCCGACGAATATTTGATGAAGCCATTTGATGACGAGGCGCTGACGGAGAAGCTGGCGATGCTGGGCCTGGTGGAGGCATAGCAATGGGCCAAGGCCAGAAAAAAAGAATTCTGGTTGTGGACGACTCGGCGGTGATGCGGAGTCTGTTGCGGTCGGTGATCGCGACGGATGCGACGCTTGAGATCGCGGGGACGGCGCAGGACGGCGAGTCGGCGTTGCGGCTGATAGAGACGCTGCGGCCGGACCTGGTGCTGCTGGACGTCGAGATGCCGGTGATGGACGGGTTGCAGACGCTGCGCGAGATGCGCGGACGCAATCTGCGACCGCCGGTGATCATGTGCAGCGCGCTGACGCAACGCGGGGCGCGGGTGACGATTGAGTCGCTGGCTTCGGGCGCGGCGGATTATGTGGCCAAGCCGAGCAGCCAACTTGGGCCGGCGATTGCGATACAGAATCTGGCGCACGATCTGATACCTAAGATCCACGCGCTGACGACGAAGAGTAACGTGGTTGTGCTGCCGGTTGCGCAGAGCGTTATGCCGGGCGCACATGCGAAACCGCAGGCGATAACCGCCGTTCCAACTGTTGTGGTGGTCGGCATCTCAACGGGCGGGCCGGCGGCGCTTGACCTGATGCTGCCCGCGCTGCCGGCGAATTTTCCGCTGCCGGTGCTGATAGTCCAGCATATGCCGGAGTTGTTCACGCATCTGCTGGCGGAGCGTTTGCGGAACCGCTGCCGACTGGATGTGCACGAAGCGATTGAAGGCGAGCCGGTGAAAACAGGCGTGATCTACATTGCGCGCGGCAATTGGCACATGCAGCTTGAACCCGCGCGGCCGAAGCGCAGCGAGATGATGGCTTTCATTCGCTTGACGCAAGGGGCGCAGGAGAACCATTGCCGCCCGGCTGCCGATGTTTTGTTCCGCACGGCGGCGGCTATCTACGGCGCTGGCGTGCTCGGCGTGGTGATGACGGGGATGGGTTCGGATGGACTGGCCGGCGCGCGCGTCATCCGGCAAAAGGGCGGCACGGTGCTGGCGCAGGACCAGGCGACGAGTTCAGTGTGGGGAATGCCTGGAGCAGTGGCGCAGGCGGGAGTTGCGCAGAAGGTGGTGCCGCTGAATTCGATGGCAGATGAGATCATCCGGCTGGCCAACCAAAGCAGGCAGGTCGAGAACAAACAGGGCAGGCTGGTGGTGTGACTATGGCGACAGTTGCGGCAGTACAAAACAAGACGACGGATTACAGCTACCTGAGAAAGCTGGTGTTCAGCCTTTCGCAAAATGTGCTCGACCCCTCGCGCGATTACCTTTTTGAGACGCGGCTCTCGCGATTGTTGCGCAACCAAGGACTGACGCATATCGAAGAGCTGATACAGCTTTTGCAGATACGCAAGAACCCGGTGCTGGAAAAAGCCGTGGCCGAAGCGATGACCATCAACGAGACGAGCTTCTTCCGCGACGGCCGGCCATTTGAGCTGATGAGGACGGAGTTGTTGCCGCGGCTCATAGAGGCGCGGAAGAATCAGCGCAGCTTGCGCTTCTGGAGTGCGGCGAGTTCCAGCGGACAAGAAGCTTACAGCATCGCCATGTTGTTGCGCGAGAATTTTCCGCTGCTGAATGGATGGCGAATCAAGATAGAAGGCACGGACCTTTGCTCAGAGGTAGTGCAGCGGGCGCAGACCGGAACTTATCACCGCATTGAAATGAACCGCGGACTGCCGGCGCGGCACATTGTCCGCTACTTTGACCATGTAGGCGAAGACTGGATGGTGAAAAAAGAGATACGGGAGATGTGCAACTTCCGCATAGCCAATCTTTGCATTCCGCCGCTTCCCTTCAACGAGCAGTTTGACTTTATTTTCCTGCGCAACGTGATGATCTATTTCTCGATGGAGACGCGCAAGACGTTGTTGCAAGGAATCCACAAACTGCTTGCGCCGGATGGAGTGCTCTTCCTGGGTGCGAGCGAGCAGCCGGTGGATCCGTCGTTGTGGAAGGCAGTGCTGGCAGGGGGAACAAGCCACTTCACACCAAAATAATTTGTGCAATGAGAAGGCCCTGGTGGAAACTCCGGGGCTTTTTTATTTTGCGCTTGCTAGCCGCTCGCGAATGGCGGTTATCTGCTTGTGGGTTATATCGGCGGCGATGCGGCGGTCAGTGTAGACGGCGGTCGGGCAGAACTCAACGCGGGTGGAGAAGCCGCGGGTCTTGAGTGTGCGCCAAAGATGCGGCAGGAAGCCCGTATCGCCAAACCAGCATAGCTCGCGTTCGGGGATGCCGCCTTCAATCTGATAACTGAGCGCGACGGCAGTGATGGGCGTTCCAGTTGTGGTGGCCGGGTCAATCAGACGCGAGTGGAAGCGCAGGACCTCAGAGCCGTCAGTGCTTGTGCCTTCAGGAAATAACAGAACCGGAACTTGATGTTTGAAGCGGCGGCCCATTATCTCGGCAACCTTCTCTGCGCTGGCGCGGCTGGCGCGGTCGAGGAAGATGGTTCCGGCGATTCGCGCGGTCATGCCGAAGAAGGGCCAGGAACCTATCTCCATTTTGGAAATGAAGGCGCAGGGCATGGCGGCCGAGAGGATGAGGATGTCGAGATAGCTGAGGTGATTGGCGACGACGAGACCTTGAGTGGGTGGCGTGCCGATAACCGTGCGTTGAATGCCCAGAGCGCCTAGGATCTGACGGCCGGAGCATTGTGCCCACAGGGCGCGCTCTTCCAAGGTAGGGCGCCCCTTGAGGCGCAGCCACCAGAATGCGAGTACACGGTAATGAAGAACCAGGGCCAGCGTTATTGCACGCCGGATAGCACGTACGATCATGGGTTCAAGGGAGCCAAAAACCTATTCCTTGCGGCATTTGAAAGTTGCAGGAGGTCTAGCAAGGTCAGAAAGTCTATGGTACCAAACTCACGGTCCCATGCGGGTGGCGCTGCGACACGAGCGCCGACGACCATGTATGTACGCAGCAACTTGGGGACTTTTACATCATTGTCAGGATCATTGAGGAGAGGTTCAGGACCCCGTGGGCAGAGATAGGAGTCGGTAGGACGGGTTTCAAACTCTGCGGCGACGCGATAGCAATCGAGCTGCTTATAGAGCTGCCAGCCCTCGGCCGGGTTCTTGGAATTGAGCGAAGAACAACCGATGAGGTAACGAAGCTGCATATTGGTGGCGTACTGTGCGATTCCGCGCCAGAGCAGCGTTAGAACCTCGGGGGTGCGGTGCTCACGGTCGATAGACGCGCGGCCAAGTTCGAGGACCTCGGCGCGAATCGATTCGTAAGGCGAGAAATCGAACTCCTGCTCGGAGTAGTAGCCGAGGTTCTGCTGGGCTGTGAGGCCGGATTGCAGGCGATAGGTGCCGACTATGCGGCGGGCGGGATTCTCGGCCAATTTGTCTTCGACGATGAGGTGCTCGCAGAAGAGGTCGAAGTGGTCGGTGTCCATGCCGGTCTGGTAGGAGCGTTCGAAGCCCTCGCCGAGTTCGAGATTGAAGACGCGGAAGCGGAGGCGGCAGACAGCGTCGCGGTCTTCAACGGTTTGCGCCATGCGAACGCGGTAACGGCCCACCTCGGCGTGAATCGGCGGTGTTGGGGATTTGGATTGAGAGAGGGGTATTAGCGGCTGTGATATGCCAAGCCTGAGAGCCGGCTCTTCAGTCGTGCGGGGTTGCCCGGGTGCTGCTGTACGAGTAGTCACCATAAGAGTATGCGACCCTCTTTGCTACAGGAATGTTAATACAAAACGAACGCGTGGCAAATATTTTGTTTTAGTTTTTACCAAGCGTTAAATAAAGCACCCATTAACCCATATTTCGTGGATTTTGGGCAACCGGGCCCGTGCCGAATGACCCGGATGGCAATTGGCCCAAAAAACCTCGGCTCAACCGCCGGCGATGGAGGGGACGACGAGGATTTCATCGCCATCCTGGAAGGCGTAAGTGTCATTGCCGAGGAAGCGGATGTCCTCTTCGTTGACGTAGAAGTTGATGAAGCGGCGGACCTGGCCGTTCTCGTCGCGCAGGTGCTGACGGAGCGCCGGAAAGCGGGCTTCTATCTCGGTGATGAGCTCGGGCAGGTTGGCTGCGTTGCTATCAAGCTCGCGGACGTTGGCGGTGTGACGCTGAAATGCGTTGGGAAGAAGAACTCTAACGGACATCGACTGCTCCTGAAAGTATGGTTTCGGCTCCGGCGAAGATGGTGTTCTTGTCGGACAACTCTTCGACGTAAGCCTCGAAGTCGGTGAGGCGTGGACGGATGGCGCGTTGCTGTTCGTATGCGCCGGAGAGTGCGTCGGTGGTCTTGAGGCCGTTGCCGGTGATGCAGACGATGGTGGTTTCATCGGGATGGATGCGGCCGTGAGCGATGAGGCGCGCGGTGACTGCGGTGGTGACACCGCCTGCGGTTTCGGTGAAGATGCCTTCGGTTTCGGCAAGCTCTTGAATAGCGGAGACAATCTCGAGGTCAGAGACATCCTCCGCCCAGCCGCCTGAATCGCGAATGGCACGAGACGCGTACGGGCCGTCGGCCGGGTTGCCGATTGCGAGCGAGCGGGCGATGGTTGCCGGGCGCTGCGGCTCGATGATGTCTGTTCCCTTTTTGACGGCGGTGGAGATGGGCGAGCAACCGGTGGCCTGCGCGCCGAAGAATTTGACCTGCTTATCTTCGACGAGGCCGAGAGTGACGAGCTCCTTGAAGGCTTTGCGGATCTTTGTTATCAGCGAGCCTCCGGCCATGGGGCAGACGACGTTGTCCGGCAGACGCCAGCCGAGCTGCTCTGCGATCTCGTAGCCGAAGCTCTTCGAACCTTCAGCGTAGTAGGGCCGCAGGTTGACGTTGACGAAGCCCCAACTGAAGCGGTCGGCTATCTGCGAGCAGAGGCGGTTGACGTGGTCGTAGTTGCCGTTGATGCGGACGAGGGTTGCGCCGTAGACCTGAGTGTTGAGGATCTTTGCGGGCTCAAGGTCGGCCGGGACGAGGATGAAGGTTTTGAGTCCCTGACGCGCGGCCTGTGCGGCGACGGCGTTGGCGAGGTTGCCGGTCGACGAGCAGCCGACTGTGTCGAAGCCGAAGTGCGGCGCGTTGGCCAGAGCGACGGCGACGACGCGGTCCTTGAAGCTGAGCGTGGGCAGGCAGACTGCGTCGTTTTTGATGAAGAGCTTTTTTGCCCCGATGCGTGCAGCGAGACGCGGGGCGGCAAGCAGCGGCGTCATACCGGAGGGCGTGATGGGCGTGAAATCTTCAGGAACGGGGAGAAGGTCGCGGTAGCGCCACATGTTCTGCTCGCCGCTCTCGATGGAAGCGCGGGTGACGCGGCCACGGAGCGAGTCGAGATCGAAGAAGACCTCGAGAGGAGAGAAGCACTCATCGCAGATGGAAAGCGGCTGGTAGCCATAGCTCTTGCCGCACTCACGACATCGAAGTTCAAATAAACGCGACATACGTTCACCTCGTTTGTGTAAGAGGGACTCAGGGTATGCGGGCGTGCTACCGGCTCATTGGATGAGCGAACGTGAATGCAGGTATTTTGGGATATAGCCCAACCCTCATGACAACTGAGGCAACCTATGAATCTCATGTTCCCCGTTTTACCGGGCGGGAATTGACACCATGCTCCCAGCTTGCGCTGGGCAGGTTGTCGTGACGTCACAGGGCCCGTCCCTCAGCCACTCTACATGAAGTTCATTGCCGCGCCCTTGCGTGCGCAGCGTTGAACTACTCCTCTTTTTTAACATGGGCCGGAGCGGAAATGCAAACAATGGCTCAGCGAATGGCGATTTCGGCGGGATGAAATGAGTAATAAGAAACCCCAGGTCCCCAAAAAGGGACCCGGGGCAAAGCAGAATTTATTGAATGATGCGACGGAGTTCGGCCCGCGAGTTTACTTCGGCTTTGCGGCTTCACTGTTCTTGAAAACACGAATGTAGTCGACGAGCATCTCCTGCGGAAAAGTGGTGCTGGCGTCGGGCGGTCCCGGCCAGTCGCCGCCGACGGCCATATTCACAACCAGGAAGAAGGTCTGGCCGTTATCAAAGGGCCAGGATGCGCCGGAGAGGCTCTTCAAGCTGTCGGGAGTGTAGGTGACGTAGGGATGCTTCGGGTCATCGACGTAGAAGGCGATGCTGCCCGGCTTCCAGATCATGCCGTATTTGTGATAATCGGCCGCTGTGGTGCCTTTGGGGAAATTGAAATCTGTTCCGAGGCCTTGCTTATCTACAAAGCCGGGACCGTGAATCGAGGACCGGTTCCAGTCAGGACTTTTGGCAGCGCCGATGCGTTCAAGGACGTCCATCTCACCACAGGCGGGCCATTTCACAGTGTCGATGTTGGTGCCAAGAAGCCAGACGGCTGGCCATAAGCCCTGGCCTTCAGGAACCTTGGCGCGGACCTCGACGCGGCCATATTGAAAACTGAAAAGCCCCTTGGTGTTGAGCCGCGCCGATGTGTAGACGTTGTAGGCAGGCGTACGGGCGATGATGTGCAACGCCTCATCGGTGCCGACGTAGGCATTGGCATAGTCGGGATCGCAGGGCGCCGTCTTGTCGCCGAGAGCGCAGTAGGTCTCAAGCTCATGATTGCCAAAGCCCGAGTTACCGGTGTCAAAAGACCAGAAGGAGGGGCTGGGTGCGTGCAGGTCCGGGCTGTCGTTGTTGAACTCTTCACTCCATACAAGTCCACCATCAGGAACGTTGATGACCGGGATGTGCGTACTGACTGCGCTGGTCGGCCGATTCGGCCCGGGGACGCGCTCATCCACGGAGATAGCCTTCAATGTAAGACCGGAGTAAACCAGCATGGGCGTGTTGAAGACCGGAGAGCTTTCCGTGGGCGTTGAACCATCCAGCGTGTAGTGGACGGTAAGGCCGGCTTCAGAAGGCGTGAACGCAACCAGGATGGCTCCGCCGAGGGAACGGGCGAAGGCATATTGCGGTGGAGGGATGGCTGGTTTGGCTTGTGCAATGAGCGTGGCAGAACAAATGAGGAGTACTGAAACGCTGAGCGCACATTTCCTGCGGAAATTTAAATTCATGCCCTTGACCTCATGTGAATGCAAGGTGAGTATAGCTCTAAGATGCGGACATGAAAAGTAGCGAGGGTAAGTTACCTATTAAGCGGCGATAAAAATATTTTTATAACGGGAATAGATCTGGAGAACTTCCACTGCGCGCTTGGGCCCAGTGGACCACACAACTGAGACCTCGCGGATGAAAGTTACTCCATCTTTTGCGGCGAGTGCGCGTGCGTAGCCGGGGTACTCATGGGAGAGATGGTGAAGGACATCCATACGCGTGCGGAAGCAGGATTCCCAATCAGGGAAGCTCATCCACTCAGCGTTGATGTGAATCCACGCACCATGGAGGAACTCTTTGGTCGGTAAAGTGATGGTGCCGGTTCCGGCATACGGCGGATGGAATTGCTTTTGGCCGAATAAATTATTGGCTTTCGTCGCCAATGTCGACGCGCCCCAGGCTGATTCAAGCGCGGCTTCGCAGGCTGCGTACTCGGACCAGATGTGGCCGGCAGTGCGTGCGGTGGCGGCGGCCTTGAGCAGAAATTCTTCGTTCAGGTTTGGCATCGTCAACTCCGAGCGGGCACGATGCACAAACAAAACGAACGGCCGCGAGTTGCAGGCTGCTCAAGCCCGCAACTCATGGCCGTTCGAGGAGGAGACACATGCTCACGCTGTTACTAAAAGCAGCTTCGCATATGCGCTGGAAATTATCTGCAATCAGACAACGAAGTATTTTGCCTGCGGGTGGTGCACGATGATGGCATTGGTGCTTTGCTCGGGTTCAAGATGGAAGCTGTCGGTCAGATGGACGCCGATATTTTTCTCCGGCTCAAGCAGGCGGAAGATCTTTGCCTGGTCCTCGAGGTTGGGGCAGGCCGGGTAACCGAACGAGTATCTGGACCCGCGGTACTTCTGATGAAAGAGGTCGTTGACGCGCGGCGAGTCTTCGGCTGCGATGCCGAGCAGTGTGCGAATTTGTTTGTGAGCAAACTCGGCGAGCGCTTCGGCGGTTTCGACCGAGAGGCCGTGGAGATAGAGATACTTTGTGAAGTCGCCTGATTCGTAGAGACGCTGGGTTTGGCGGCTGGCTTCGTCGCCGATGGTGACGATGGAGAAGCTGACGATGTCCCGCTTCCCTGCCGATATCGGCTCGAAGTAATCGGCGATAGAGAGGCGGCGGCCCTGTTGCTGGCGCGGAAAGTTGATGCGCTCGAGTTCGCGCGTGGGGTCATCAGGCGCGAAGATGACGAGGTCGTCGTGGTCGCCGGCACAGGGATAAAAGCCGATGACGGATTTTGGCGTGAACCAGCCGGTGGTGAGGACTTCTGCCTTCATCTCTTCGAGGATGGGGC
>CAIMNN010000150.1 GCA_903842845.1 uncultured Acidobacteriaceae bacterium
AACCACCTTCCGAGAAGGGGATGTGGTTCTTCCTTTGTGGCCGCTGAGCATTCATTCGATCTACATACTGTGTGGGTTAATATAGTGCGCATGAAATCTTTCATCTGTTACTCGTTTTTTCTGAGCGCAAGTTTATGTGTGGCCGGTCTAGTTCATGCGCAGGATGCCTGCCAGAAGCTGACCGAGGCCGAGGTGGCGCAGGCGGTTGGCAAGCAGTTGCCTCGGGACGCAACGAACCCGTGCCGCTTTGGTCGCGCACTCAACTCATTCAGCATCATCCTGCACATGGGCGAAGGGCCGGGCTTTGCCGGATACAAGGCGAGTACGTTCAAGCAATTTCCAGATGCGGAAACTGTGAGTGGCATCGGCTCGGACGCGGTCTTCTTTGGCGGCATGAACCTTGCCGTCAGCGCCAAGGGCAATGTGGTGTTTGTGCAGATGATGATGGGTCACGGCAAGGAAGAGAAGCTCAAGCTCTCGAAGACCGTTTTGACCAAGCTGCTGAGCCACATGTGAGTTGGCCGTAATGTGAAAAGCCGGTTACAGAGGATTATTTTTCTCTAATTCAGGAAGAAGTAATCGTGTGGATGCTAATCTTCTGGGTCGGGCGGCAGTTCGTTTTTGAAATTTCCTTAATCCGTTGAACCTCAATGGAACCATCCAACCGCGCGCATCATCTTTTGCGCTGTTCTACATTGAGTTTTAAGAGAAACTCTACTTGACCACTCACGTTTCATGAAATGAATGGTCAAACGTAGCACCGTCTAATCACAGATTCACTTTTGGGGAGCCAGCCATGAACCGCGAGAAGGGTTTTGTTTTCTTTGCTTTAGCGCAGATATCACGCCGTTTGACGAGTTTGACAGGCAGAGCGTTCAGCACTTTTGGTCTTCTTTTGCTTGCATTCGCATGGCTGATGCAGCCTGGAACTGATGCCCGCGCGCAGGCGGCGAATTTTGTCAGCTTCCAGCGGACGTTGCCGATTGCAGGGCTGACGGGCATTACGTCGGTTGCACTGGATGCGAGCGGCAATTTTTATATTGCTGACAATACTGCCGGAAAGGTTTACAAGACCGCGGCTCTGATATCGGGTGCGTTTGCGCCTGTCAGCACGGTGGCTACTATTCCGTCTGCCTCAGGTATTGCTGTCGACTCCAATGGCGTGGTCTATGTTTCGTCAGTCGCTGGCAACGTGTACTCAATCTCGCCGAATGGCGGCGGAGGTTACAACGCACCTGTAGTGATTGGTACCTTCACCGATCCCACAGGGTTGGCGGTGGATTTGAACTTCAATGTCTACGTGGCGGACCCGGCAGCCGGGCAGGTGTATGAGCTGACGCCGGGGTCGCTGCCTTATGCGGTCAGCAATGTTGGTAGCGGGTGGAGTCAGCCTGTAGAAGTGGCGGTTGATACCTATGGTGATGTGTATGTTGCAGATTTTCTTTCGAACTACATTATTGAAGAACAGTTGAGCGGTGGAGTTTATACGCCGGTCAACCTGGGCAACGGTGATTTTAGTGCGCCGGCGGGCGTTGCGGTTGATTACCAGGGCAATGTATACGTATCGGATTATGTGAATCAGGCCGCATACAAACTGCAACCAACAAATGGCGGCGCCTACGTTGAAACGAATACGGCCATCTACCTGAGTCAGCCGTTTAATGCGGCGGTGGACCAGTGGGGCAATTTTTATATTGCCGATTACGGACAGCAGGCGGTCATCGAGATAAGCAACAACTTTGGCACGTTGGGCGTGGGTGCGACGAACAGCTTCAACAACAAAGTTGAAGCCAACTTCATCTTCAATTCGACGGGGACGGTCGGCGGCACGCTGCTCGAGGCGAACGGGAACAAGAACGGGGATTTCTTTGCGGAGTTGGCGCCGGCATCGAATTGCAATACGGGGACGACGTACACAGCGGGTCAGTTGTGCGCGGTGATGGTTGGTTTTAAAGCTCAGGCGCCGGGTGCACGCATCGGCTCGGTTTCTCTGACGGACGCGCTAGGCAATGTAATTTCAACGGCGGGGAATTTCAGCGGTTTTGGACTTGCGCCACGCGCGGGGCTTTTGCCGGGAACGTGGAACAAGGTTGCGGGCGGCATTGCGCAGACCAACTTTGCCAATGCGATCACGCTTGACGGCAGCAACAATATATATACGGTTGCCAGCAACAATGTCTATGTGACTGCGGACTTCGGCGGCACGTGGACGCAGGTGTTCAACGGAACATCGGACCATGCGACCGGAGCGGTGGTTGATGCGAGCGGAAATGTTTTTGTTTCGACGGTTGACGGCTATGTGTTCGAGTGCGTGCCGGTGCTGGGCAGCTACGTGCAGTTTGTTGTGGTCAATGAGGGCTTCAGCATTGAGAGCATCACGATAGACAACAACGGCGACCTGTTCCTGATTGATTCGCCGCTGCAATTGCTGGAAGAGGCGATTCCGAACGGTGGCGGCTACTCGCTGAATACGATCTACGATTTCTTCTTCTACGACCCGTACAGCACTCCTGAGGGTGTGGCGGTTGACGACTTCGGCAACGTTTTTGTGGTCGACAGTTATCTGGGCGCG
>CAIMNN010000151.1 GCA_903842845.1 uncultured Acidobacteriaceae bacterium
CAATCTGGCGTTGCTGGCGGTGCTCGTACTCGGCGCGCCGTGGTGGATCTTTCGCATCTTGACAACGCTGAAGTATCGCGAAGGGCTCTTCGAGAGGCTGGGGCTGCGGCCAATGCGTGTTCGTCGCGAGAAACCAATCATTTGGATCCATGCGGTTTCGGTCGGCGAGGTGTTGGCGATCGGCAGACTGGTCAAGCGGCTTGAAGAGAGCTTGCCGGATTATGAGCTTGCCATCTCGACGACGACGCGAACCGGGCAGGCGCTGGCAAGGGCGCGTTTCGGCGCGGAGCGGATTTTTTATTGCCCGCTCGATCTGCCGTGGGCTGTGGGACGCGTGCTGCGCGAGTTGAATCCGCGCATGCTGGTGCTTGCCGAGACGGAGTTCTGGCCGAACTTACTTTCAACGTGCAGAAGGCGCGGCATCCCTGTTGCAGTGGTGAATGCGCGCATCTCCGATCGGTCGTGGCGGCGGTATGAATTTTTGCGCTGGCTCTGGCGCGGAATTTTGAGGCCTCTTGCGCTGGTATTGGCGCAGACGAATGAGGATGCGCGGCGGCTTGGCGTGATTGGTTGCATGGATGTGAAGGTCGCTGGCAATTTGAAATTTGATGTGCGCGCTGCGGAAGAGAACGAAGCGGTACGATTGTTGCGCGATGCGGCGGCCGGAAGACGGACGATAGTTGCCGGAAGCACGCTCAATGGAGAAGAAGAGATTCTGCTCAAGGCGTGGCACGAGGTTGCAACTGCGCGGGCGGAAAAAGAAAGTTTGATGTTTGTGATAGCGCCGCGTCATCCGGAGCGGTTTGAAGCAGTGGCCGCGCTGCTTGAAAAGAGCGGACTGCGGTGGATGCGGCGGTCAAAATGGGCGCAAGGCTGCGACGTTGATGTGGTGCTGCTCGACACCATCGGTGAACTGGCTGCGGTTTATCAACTGGCGGCGGTTGCATTTGTGGGCGGCAGCCTGGTCGACGAGGGCGGGCACAATCCGTTGGAGCCGGCGCAGTTCGGCGTGCCCGTTGTGATGGGCAGGAGTTTTGAGAATTTCCGCGGCATTGTGAAGCCGATGATTGGCGCGCGCGGCATTCTGTTGGTGAATCAGGAGCAGTTAGCTCCGTGCATTGCAGGGGTGCTTGAAGACCGCGAGGCTGCCGCTGAATTGGGCCGGCGCGGACGCGCGGTCTTTGACCAACAGAGCGGCGCAACAGAGCGGACGGTGACGGCGCTGTGCGAGCTGTTGATGCGAACGGAGAGCGGGCGATGAGCCGTTGCGTGCGGCCGTGGCTGCTTCCGCTGACACCGTTGTATGCGGCGGGTGCGGGGATTGCTGCGCGCTTGAAGAGTGTTCATCGACTGAGCTGGCCGGTTATCAGCGTGGGGAATCTTTCAACTGGAGGGTCGGGGAAGACGCCGCTGACGATGGAACTGGCGCGGCTTTTGAACGAGGCCGGGGTTGGTGTGGACATTTTGTCGCGCGGGTATGGACGCAAGAGCAATAGCGTGGTGCGTGTGAATCCGCAGGGCAGCGCGGAGGAGTTTGGTGATGAGCCGCTGTTGATGGCGCAGCGAACGGGACTGCCAGTGTACGTGGCTCCGCGGCGTTATGAGGCTGGATTGCTGGCCGAGCGTGAGCTAGGCAGCGGCTTGCGGGTGCATTTGTTAGATGATGGAATGCAGCACCGGCAATTGCACCGCGATGTTGAGATCGTGATTTTAAGTAGGCACGATTGGGAGGATTGTCTGTTGCCGGCCGGGAATTTGCGCGAGCCGTTGAAGGCGATACGGCGGGCGAGTGTTGTGGCGATAGCGGAAGATGAGCCGGAGCTTGAAAGAAATATTCTCGAC
>CAIMNN010000152.1 GCA_903842845.1 uncultured Acidobacteriaceae bacterium
GATTCGGTCTAGGAGGAGGTACGCCATGAAGAGCCACGTAGGAGTAGATCTTCACCAACGATTTTGCTACTTAACGGCGGTTGGTGCAAGAGGAGAGTTTTTGAAGCAGGGTCAGGTGGTGAACGAGGCCGCGGCGTTGCGGACATGGTTGCGCACGGTGCCGGGTCCGCGGCAAGTGGTGGTGGAGGCGAGCGGCTTTTGGCCTGCGTTTGCGCGCGCGGTCGCCCCGGAGGCGGATCGGCTGGTGATGGTGCATCCGCAGCGGGTGAAGGCGATCGCGTCAGCGAAGCTGAAGAACGATCGCGTGGATTCAGAGACGCTGGCACACTTGTCGCGCTGCGATCTGTTGCCCGAAGCGTGGATGGCCGACGAGCAGACGCAGCAGTTGCGGTTGTTGGTGCGGTTGCGGATCTCGCTGGGCCAGCAGCGGGCGCGGGCCAAGAACCACTTGCAGGCGGTGCTGCATCAGGAAGGATTTCGCAAGCCGGTGACAGATGTATTTGGCAAGCGCGGGCGCGTGTGGCTGAAGGAGTTGCAACTGAGCGCGGCGGGGCGCGTTGCGGTGGAGACCTGGCTTGCGGAGGTGGATCATCTAGATGCGCAGATTGCGTTGCGGACACGCGAGTTGGAAGAGTTGGCGAAGCAGGATGCACGGGCACGTTGTTTGATGACGGTGCCGGGCATTGGTGCGTACTCGGCGATGGTGATACTGGCCGAGGTGGGCGCGATGGAGCGATTTAAAAACAAGCGCGCGCTGGCCAGTTATGCGGGCTTGACGCCGGTGGTGAGAGAGTCGGCAGGCAAGCGGAAACGCGGCGGCATTGGACGGCAGGGATCGGCGACGCTGCGCTGGATCCTGTTGCAGGTGGCGCAAGTGGCGGCGCGGCACAGCCCGGCGGCGAAGGCCTGGTACTCGCGACTGCGCGCGAGAAAACCCGCGCAGGTTGCCAGGATCGCGCTGGCGCACAAGTTGTTGACCGCAGTGTGGGCGCTGCTGCGAAACGGCGTTTGTTTTGATGAAAAGATTTTTGCCGGAGGGTTGGATGTGAGTTGATGTGAGCAACGCTGGCTGATGGAAAAGTGGAAAGCTGAAAAGCGCTTCCCACTTTTCGCACAGCCACTACTGCTGCGAGATGTGATGTTGAAACGGTTTTGCGACGGTTGCAAGGAGAACCCGGCCAGCTCGTTCATCCTGTGTCACGGAGAGAAGATCCTCAGAGGACATCCTCAGATGGAGCGGCCGGGATTCGAATCACCCTTGTGTGCCACGAGCACGAATAGAAGTCTGTCGGCAACTATTCGCAAATACCGCTGGACAGGTGCGGGCTTTTTCATAGAAGGATGACACACTTGTATTAATCGCTCAGAATGACAGATTGAGGGGGAGCAGAGTGCGTTGGCGTTGAGGTTTTCGATCCCCGGTCCCCAGAAGCGAGGGTCCGGGGGCACCCGAAAATTTGGTGGTTGAAAGAGGATTCGGGTTTTGCATCTCTTGAAGGAGAGATGCAAAACCCGAAATGTATTTGTGCTGCGAACTTTTGAAACTAGAGAAAACTAGAACACAAAAAATCAAATCAACAAAAGCTACTTGACGTTTCCGGTGGCGGGGTTGGGGTCGGTTGTGGGTTTGAGGTATTGGTCGAACTGGTTGAGGATGCGGTTGAAGAGGCTGATGCGTACGTCCTGGCCGGCGATGGAGTGGGTTTTGCGGGGGTAGAGCTGGAGGTCGTAGCTTTTGCCGGACTCGATGAGCTTTTGGATGTACTGGATGGTGTTGGAGGGGTGGACGTTGTCGTCGCCGGTGCCGTGTGCGATGAGGAGGTGGCCGTGTAGATTGGCGGCGGAGTTTTGGACGGAGGCGGCCTCGTAGGCTTTGAGCGAGTCGGGGTCGGCGGGGAGGCCGAGGTAGCGCTCGGTGTAGATGGAGTCATAGAGGCGCATGTCGGTGACGGGGGCAACGGCGACGCCGGCGCGGAAGCGGTCGGAGTGGGACATGCTGTAGAGGGTGAAGGTTCCGCCCCAGCTCCAACCCCACCAGCCGAGTCGCTTGGGGTCAAGCGCGGGAAATTGCGCGAGTGCGTTGTCGA
>CAIMNN010000153.1 GCA_903842845.1 uncultured Acidobacteriaceae bacterium
GGCAACGCCGCACCAACGCCTGCGTGGTCCTGATGATTGCAGGTGCCTTGAATTTTGATGGACTTGCCGTTGAGGAAGAATCCCTTATCCGCATCGAAGGTAGCTGTGCGCACGCCCAAGGTGAAACGTTCTTCATCCTTCACTGCGCCGTCTGATTCGACGGTGACCAATGCTGAATAGAGATTCGGCTCATCGACAGACCAGAGCAGGGGATCGACGAGTTTGGCCGTTGCCGAGTAATGCGCGCTGCCATCGGGCTCGATTGTCTGCGAAGTGGCTTCGGATGATGCAACAGTCTTGCCGTCTTTGTCGGTGATAGTCCACTTCACGCGAGCGGTGGCGGGCTTCTCTGCTGCGTTGAACACAATTGTGCTGAGATTCACTGTCGCCGATGCTCCGGCCAGTGTTGTACGCGCCACGTTTTCCCAGCGTCCAATATGCAGCGGGTCAGTCTTCGTGAGCCAGATGTGGCGATAGATTCCCGCGCCTTCGTAGAACCATCCATCGCCAAATGCCGCGTCAACGCGAATCGCAATAGCGTTCTTCGCGCCGTACTTGAGAAAGTCGGTCAGATCGAAATGGAAAGGCGCGTAGCCGTTGTCATTGCGGCCGATGAAGCAACCGTTGACAAAAACCAGAACGCTGCGAAATGCGCCGTCGAATTCGATGTTGATGCGCCGACCGCGGTCTGTGGCGGAAACATCAAACACCTTGCGGTACCAACCGACACTCGTCTCCGGGTAGCGACGGCCAAGCGGCTTGTAGCCATGCGACTTTTGCTCCTCGTCGCGTACAAAGGGAAGCTCGACGGCCCAATCGTGCGGCAACTGCACGCCGCGCCATTTCGAATCGTTAAACTTGACCTTGGCAAACTCGAACTCGCCCGTCTTGGCAAAGTCTCCCTGTCCGGTACCGAAGCCAAGATCGCGCGCTGGGTCAGTGCCGTGGCCGAACTGGAAGCGCCAGTCAAAATCCATTAACAGTTTTTCACGCGGGCCGGTCGACTCAACGTGAGCGACATCGGTCATAGCAGCTGCGCGCGCCCAGGCATTGCGTGCGAAGAGTGTTGAGGCTGTAAATGCGCCTCCGGCGAGAAGTACATCGCGGCGGGAGAGATTGTTCATGGCTTGGTCGTTCGGATTTTTGGAGTTTTTCATTTGTGCATCCTGTTTTACAAAGCGGCCTACAATGCGCAACTATAAAGCCCCACAGCCCGGCTGTAAAAGCCTTAATTTGCGCAGGTTGTGGACGGTGGTGAAGCGGGAAGGAGCAAAACAGGAAGAGGCCGAAATGTGATAAATTCATTAAATAGACCACGGAACACCCCTGAGGAGAGATGGCCGAGTGGTTTAAGGCGCACGCTTGGAAAGCGTGTGTACTTTAACGAGTACCGTGGGTTCGAATCCCACTCTCTCCGCCATTCATATTTAAAATCATTTGTTTATGTGGTGATTTCAGGTAATTCCATCACATTTCGCCGCAATTTTGAGCATTCAGCCCCACGATGAGGACTGGAGAATCTTCTCCATCTTGGCCTTTGCGAGCATAATTCGGGCCTTTTCTCTATTCGCATTACGGCAGGTCCCTTTCAGGCCGACCATTTATAAGAAGTGGATCTTGGGGAGCAGGTCACAGCCACTACTCTTACAAGGTACTCTCGCAATGAATAGCTACTTCAGACAATCGTACGACCATGAGATGCCGATTACGGTAATTGATTTTAAATCGCTTATTATCTAAGACATAAGAGATTATGTGCGGTGCAAGCCTCAGCACCTCAAGCGCAAACTTTTGCAGCTATTTCTTTTTTAACTGGCCTATTGACACTTGCAACATATTTCATAATAATACTTCCGTACGCTAACGAATACTTTCGTTCACGTTCGAAT
This sequence comes from uncultured Acidobacteriaceae bacterium, assembly GCA_903842845.1. GTDB lineage: Bacteria > Acidobacteriota > Terriglobia > Terriglobales > Acidobacteriaceae > CAIMNN01. The sequence continues at coordinate 1,890 of CAIMNN010000153.1, forward strand.
TGATGAGAGTAGAAGGCATACCGCTGCATTTCGCAAGTGAAAAGTGCCTGAATCTGCTCTGGAGCTCGGCTGTGGCTTGTGGCGGCTTCTGGTCAGTATTCGGGCGGGATAAAAATTTTCTGGAGGGCTTTATGGAATACATGCACGCACGAAGCGCTTGTAGCTTGGACAAGAAATCTCCTTTTACTATCCACTGGTTTGCGATGGTTTTGGCCATTGTGAGTTTTTGCATTGCCTTTTCGATTCCGTCCGCGGCCCAGCTTTACAGCGGTTCGCTCACAGGAGTTGTGATGGACCCGACCGGAGCCGTGGTTCCGAACGCGAAAGTGACGGTCATCGATGTTGGCAAGCAATACCAGCACACGGTTGAGTCGAGTGCCAGCGGACAATTTCTGTTGCGTCCCTTGCCGCCAAGCACCTACACGCTGATTGTGGAAGCTCCGGGTTTTAGAAAGTACGAGCGCCAGGGTATTGTGCTGGACATCAACGCAAACGCCACCGTCGATGTCCGACTTGTAGTGGGTGCTGCGACCGGTGAGACGATCAAGGTGAGCGCTGACGCGCCGCTGCTTGGTGCACAGGATGCGACGACGGGACAAACCGTCAATCAGAAATTTATCAGCGAGTTGCCTTTGATCGGTCGTCAGATGATGGACTTGACCTTTCTTGCCCCTGGTGTGAACCCCGCACCTGGAGGTACATATGGCTCCCTTTCGGGTGAGTGGTACGGTACGAATTTCTCATCGAACGGCGGTCGTTCCTCTAGCTCAGATATTCTGGTGGACGGAGTCAGCGCGACCGGCAATGAGCAGAATGGCGGGGCGCAGATTCCTCTCTATACGCCCTCGCCCGACGCAGTGCAGGAATTCAAAGTGGAGCAGAACAACTTCAGCGCGGAACTTGGTTACTCAGGCAACACCGTCGTGAACGTTGTGACTCGTAGCGGAACGAATGAATTCAAGGGTAGTGCCTACGAGTACTTCCGGAACAGCGTGCTGGACGCGGGCAACTGGTACAACGCACCGGGAAGCAAGAAGCCCGGCTTGCGTTACAACGATTTCGGCGTCACCATAGGTGGTCCAATCCGCAAGAACAAGACGTTCTTTTTTGCCGACTACGAAGGAACCCGTCAGAGGCAGAACACTGGTGCGATTACATCGGGTGTCCCCAGCGCTGAGGAACGCAAAGGCAACTTCGGAGAGCTGTGCAGCATTGCCGGAGGCGCTTTTGATGCAACAGGTAATTGTAGTGTTTCTACTGGTCAGATATGGGATCCGTACTCAGGGGTTTATGACGCTGGCTTGGGTGGAGTGGTTCACCAGGCTTTCATTCCCTACAACAACTTGACCACATATGCCAGCCCCGGCAATCCAACCTTGATAGGCACCGGCTATCAACTATCTGGCGCGGCAGGCGATCTTATCGATCCGGTAGCCGCCAAGATGATGTCCTATTTCCCTGAACCGAACAATTTGACCTCGGGACCGGGCGGCTCGTATAACCCGTACAACAATTGGATAGGGGTCGGCACCAACAAGTACGACCACGACCAGATCGACGTTCGCATCGATCAACAGTTCACACCGAACAACACTTCCAGCGTCCGCTTTTCCTGGGGGCGCAATCCGAATACCGGTGCGCAGGCCTTTAACAATCCACTCGATCCGCGTTCTGGCGGTCCGGCCGGCTACTCGCCAGTGATGCTGGCCCTAAATGACAGCCACACGTTCAGCCAGAATACAGTTCTGACTGCGGCCTTCGGCTTCAGTCGGCTCTTCCATCATGTACCCGGCTTGACCGCAGGTTATTCGGGCTTTGATCCAGTCACTACCTTGGGCTTTCCAGGTTATATAGAGACCTCTGGTTATAAAGTTGCACCGACTGTTGTTGTAGGTGACCAGTATGCAAGCGCGGGATATGGTGGCAGCACTATCGGCAGTCAGCCTTGGTCGTTGCAGCGTTATGCTCAGGAAACTTACCACGCGACGGCGTCCCTTAGCCACGTTCAACATAATCATGAGTTCAAGTTCGGCGGGGAAATGCGCGCACATCGCGTGAACTCCGCGCAGCCGGGTATGCCGGACGGAGGTTTTGCTTTCGACCATGGCGCAACTTCCAATATGCCAGGTGGCGGCAGCGGTGATGCCATGGCCTCCTTCATGACAGGCGTAGGCAGTAACGGCTGCGCGGGCTGGGGATGCGACTACGAAATTCCGCTCTCTCTTGCATCGATCAACTTCGCATATGCCGGCTATGCACTGGACAACTGGAAGATAAATAACAAGATCACGCTTAATCTCGGTATCCGTTATGAGTTGGAGATTCCACGCACAACAAGGCACGATAAACTTGATTGGTTTGATCCTAATGTAGCCTCGCCTCTGACCGGTGTTCCTTGTTTGACCGACGAACCGTGCTTATCGAGCCTTAAAGGCGGAGTGGTTTTTGCAGGCGTCAATGGAGCGCCGCGAACCGTAGTGGACAACAACTACTCGGGTGTCGCACCTCGCTTTGGCATTTCCTGGCAGGTTGAAGCGAACACTGTCGTGCGCGCGGGTTATGGAGTCTTCCACCAACCAAGCCTTTACGGCGCAGCCACCATCGGCTCAGCCGGCAATGACACATTTTCAGGAATTACAAACTGGATGCAAACCTATCAGAACGATGGCGTGACCCCGTGGGGGCGTCTGGAGGACCCATTCCCAAACAATCCACACCTGATCCAGCCCGTCGGCAGCTCGCAGGGATTGCTTACCGAGGTCGGTACCAGCGTCTACGCAGCCGTGCGTTCACAGAATATTCTCCCCTATACGCAGACCTGGAGCGTTGATATGCAGCATCAATTTCCGGGTGGCATCCTAATCGACATGGGCTATGTGGGAACGAAGGGAACGCACCTTTACTTTGAGGGCGGTGGCCAGCTCAATCATCTTGGTGCATTCGTGAAGAGTGCCAGCTTAACTGACCTCGCCAATCTTCAGTCCTATGTGGACAACCCATTTGCCGGCATCATTACGAATCCGAATTTCCCACTGTCATCGTCGCAGGTTCAGCTCTATCAACTTTACTTGCCGTATCCGCAATTCACCGGCGTCAGCGAAGCCAGTCCTTCCACTGCAGGCTCAAACTACAACGCGCTTCAGGTCAGGCTTGAAAAGCGCATGTCCCATGGGCTCCAGTTTCTCTTGAACTATACATGGTCAAAGAGCATGGACAACGCCGCGTGGGGCAGCAGCATCGCGTGGTTGACTGGGCAAGGAAACTCAACCGGACCGATCGATCCGACGAACCCGAGCGGAGAGCATTCCATCTCGCAATCCGACATACCCCAGGTCTTCAATGTGGCTTATGTTTACGAATTACCCTTCGGCAAAGGCAAGACATGGGGCGCCCATTGGAATCCGGTTATGAATGATGTGCTCGGCGGATGGGAGTTGAGCGGAACATATAGAGTGGACAACGGTACACCCATCGGCCTCAGTGAACAGGGTGCTATTCCACTACCCGGTGGTTACAGCCAGCGTCCTGATATCACTTCCACTTTGAAGCGCAACAAGGGTGGAAACTGGAAGGATCAGTATTTCACCAATCCTTTGGGAGCAGAGGTGGCGCAGGCCTATACGCTGGGCAACGCGCCGCGATTTATCGCCAGCGTGCGCATGCCCGGAACGAATACTACCACTTTGTCCATCTCCAAGCAGTTTGGCATGGGGATGATCCACGATGGCTCGACGATGGAATTCAAGGCGCAATCATTCAACGCTCTCAACCATCCTCAGTTCTGCGGGCCCAACACGACGGTGCAATATAACCCGAATCCGCGCATCCTTGACCCAAGCAACCCTCCCACGCCAGTTACAGACCCAGGGGCATTCGGCCAAGTGACATCACAATGCAATTCGCCGCGCGAGGTGCAGATGGGCCTCAGGCTCATCTGGTAGGTCAGAAGATCCTCATGTGAGGAAAGGCAGGAACGGTAAGATGCCAGAGTTCAGCAGGCGCAAGCTTATGGGAGGAGTACTGGCGGGAGGAGCGGCAAGCATCTTTGCCGCTTCGGCCTCGGCGGCGAATTCTGTTAGCCCGACAGTAACGCCCTCATCAACATACATTGACGTTACTACTTTCGGCGCTAAAGGCGATGGCATCACCGACGATACAAATGCTATTCAGGCCGCAATTGATTCTGTGGTGACAATTGGCAACCACCGCCAGAAGGTATCGGTCTTTATGCCCCCGGGGATCTACTGTTGCAAGCGGCTTAACATGGTCTCCAATGCCGCCCTGATCGGGATCCCTGGTTTCGATTATGAGAGCCCCGGGGGAACTATTATCAAGTTGATTGACAGCAACTCATCCACATCGCCGTGCCTGATCGATATTACGAACACCCGCGGTGTGACCTTGCAAGGACTGTCGCTGGACGGCAGCATCAGTCAAGGCGGCAGCGCGATACATGGCATAATGCGCAATGACGCGACACCCGGAGGATTGAGCGGCTTAGAAAACTCAACGCGTATCGATAACTGCCAGATTGGCGACTTCAGCGGCGATGGTCTGCATATCGTGAACGGATGGTGCTGGAGCCTGCGTCACTCTTATGTTTTCAATAACGCCGGCCATGGCATCAACTATTGCGGATGGGATGCCTTCATACTGGACAACTGGTTATCGAACAACGGCGGTTGCGGGTTTGCAGCCACCGGCCAGAACAACTCTGCCGTTACCTTCACCGCAAACCGAGTGGAGTGGAACCACCAGCATGGAATGTTGATAGCAAAAAGCGCCGCTTTCTACACCATCACAGGAAACTACTTTGATTACAGTTATCTCTGCGGCATTGCCGCGGTTACAGCGACTTCGGACCCGCAACCGGTCGAGCAAGTTACTATTACCGGCAATTTTTTTTATCGCAGTGGACACGTGGGCGCAGCGAGCAACAGCGTTGATTCTTCACACATTAAATTGATGGGGTGTTGCGGTGTAACCTGCGTAGGGAACACCTGCCGTGTAGGAGATGATACCGGGAATCTCACCGGTACACTAGGCCCTTGTTATGGCATTTATTACGAGAACCTGACGGACTGCGTGATCATGGGCAATGCGCTGCACAAAGGCGCTCTGAAATATCTGTTGAGCGGTCGTGGGGGCTCAAACAACGCGGTGGCAAATAACCAGGGCTCACTGTTCGCGAAATGAGCTGTCGTAACAATTTCAAGTTCAAATGTGCAAAATCCCGTCAGGTAATCTCATGAATCGATTGCGATTGAAGTTTGCTGCTCGACTCTTGTTTCTGTTGACCGCTGCGATCTCTGTAACTTCTGCCCAGCAGGTCGAACTTCGCACCGGATGGCGGATGGTTTCCGCGCACACGGTTAACGGCGATGGGAAGATGGTCTCCAGCGCAGCTTACGACGCATCCAATTGGTACGGCATTGCCCGGATGCCGGCAACAGTCTTGCAGGTTCTGGAAGACAACGGAGTCTACCCTAATCTGTATTTCGGCATGAACATGAATTCTGTTCCCCGAGACCTCTACAAACAGGACTGGTGGTATAGAACTACATTCATCGTTCCGGACAACAAGAAGATGCACTGGCTTATCTTCAAGGGGATCAATTATCGGGCCGAAATCTGGTTGAACGGTAAGCTGGTGGCGGACAACAAGACCGTCGTAGGCATGTACAACGAGTTCAGGATTGACGTCTCAAAGGAGATTCTGCCGAGCGCGGAAAATGTTCTTGCTGTCAAGGTGACGCCGGAGCAGCGGATTCAGGATGTCGACGGCGTCGTCGAACTGGCCGACAGTTGGCACGACTGGATCAACTGGGAGTACTTCGGAATCCATGAGACGAAAAAAGATCTGAACATCTCCTTTCTACCGGACAGAAATGCAGGTGTGTGGAAGCAGGTCTATCTTGAGAGCACCGGGCCGGTAGAGCTGGAAGATCCGTATGTCGTGACGGAACTGCCGCTGCCGAAGCTTAGCCCCGCCGCATTAACCATTTACTGCAATCTAAAAAACAGCAGCGACTTGCCTGTTACAGGGACGCTTATTGGAGAAGTGTCGCGCGAGGGGCGTCCAGCAATCCATTTTCAGCAGGCTGTCCGCATGACCGCAGGCGAAGCGAGGGAGATCAAAGTTGATCCAAAGACAGTTGCTGAACTCACGCTCATCCATCCGGATCTGTGGTGGCCATACCAATGGGGTAAGCCGAATCTCTACCAATTGAAGCTGGAATTCAAGATAGCTGATGAAGTCTCTGCAAGTAAGACGATCCACTTTGGTATACGAAAAATCACGCAACACCGCGATGAAGATCGGCAGTTTCCTGAGGTAGGACCAGACGGCAATTTTTATTTGAAGGTGAATGGCAAAGATTTTCTTGTGCGTGGTGCTGTGTACACTCCAGACCTACTTTATAAATACGATGAAAGCCGTGAAGAGGCAGTCATCCGGTATGCGAAGGACCTTGGCATCAACATGCTGCGTTGGGAGTCGAAGTTATCGAGCGAGCACATACTCGAACTGGCGGATCGCGAGGGGATACCCCTCATGTTTGGCTGGATGTGCTGCAACCAGTGGGAGAAGTGGCAGCAATGGGATGTTGAGGACCAGCGCGTTGCACGCGACAGCCTTCGCTCGCAGATTCGATTGATGCGCACTCATCCCTCTGTGGTGCTATGGGCCAATGGCAGCGATGGACTGCCACCTCAGGATGTGAAGAGGGACTACGACCATATCGTGCTTGATGAGCTGCATTGGCAGAATGCTCTAGTTGGGACCGTCTCGGAGATGAACAAGGATGCCGACGGAAATACACAGTGGAATGGCATCCACATGATGGGCCCTTATGCGTGGCGTCCTCCGAATTATTGGTTTGACGGCCGATACCCGGCCTCTCGCGGCTCCAATGCGGAGCAGGGTGACAATGAACACATTCCCCCGTTCGAATCTCTGAAAAAGTTCATCCCTGCGGATAAACTCTGGCCGATGAACGAGTACTGGTACATGCACGCAGGAGGAGGAGAAGGGAACAATCGGCTGGCCACCATCCAGCGGGTAATCGATAAGCGCTACGGACCCTCAGCCAGCGCAACCGACTTCGCATCCAAAGCGCAGATGGCGCACTACGAGAATACGCGCGCTCAGTTCGAAGCTTATGCTGCAGGCGGCTGGGCCAATCATAAATTCACGCTTTACTGGATGCTCGACAATCAATGGCCATCGTTCTTCGGTCATCTCTTTGATTACTATCTGGAGCCGGGTGGCGCATACTTTGGAGCAAAGCAGGCTCTGCGACCGCTGAATGTTGTGTATGACTACTACGCCACGGGCGATCGCAGTGTGGCGAAAATATACGTTGTCAACCAGACCCTTATTGCCCGCAAGAACCTCAAAGTGGTTGTGCGGTTTTATAACATCGATGGAACTATCGCCCACTCCAAATTGGCAAGCGGCATTCAGTCGGCGGCCTCCTCCTCGGTTATCGCTATGCAACTGCCGCGCGTGAAGGGGCTTTCGAAGGTCTATTTTGTGCGTTGTCAGCTGATGGACGAATCGAATGCTCTGCTGGCTGAAAACGTATATTGGCAGGCGCTGAAGGAAGATGATGCAGGAGATCCGTCTAAGGATGCGGAGAGGAAGTTCACTTTGGAGGAAACGAGTTGGGCGGAC
>CAIMNN010000154.1 GCA_903842845.1 uncultured Acidobacteriaceae bacterium
CCAAGGTTTGATGCAGACGACAAGCCTGCGTACAACCGCGAGAAACCGGGGTTCCGCATCGAGCGTGAGGTTGAGGGCGAGAAGCCGGCATTCCAACCGAGGCGCGAGGGAAGCGGCGACAGGCCGGCGTTCAATCGCGATAAGCCTGCGTTCCGTCCGAAGCGCGAAGGCGGATTTGGCGGACCGAGAAAAGAAGGCGGCTTTGGTGGTCCACGCAAAGAAGGTGGATTCAAGCCGCAGCGTCCTGGTGGTTTTGGCGGACCGAAGCACGAAGGTGGATTCGGTGGACCACGCAAAGAAGGTGGTTTCGGCGGGCCGCGTCCCGGTGGCAGACCGTCCTTCGGCGCAAGCGACAAGCCGAGGTTTACGCCTGGTGACAAGCCAAGATTTAATCGCGAAGGCACCGGCGACAAGCCAGCGTTCCGTCCGAAGCGCGATGGTGATTTCAAACCGAAGCGTGAAGGTGGATTTGGCGGACCGAGAAAAGAAGGCGGGACCGGTTCAACCGGATGGAAGCCGAAGAAGCCATTTGGCGGCACGGGTGGTTCACGTGGCGGCGGTTTTGGCGGCCCGAAGAAGCCCGGCTTTGGCGGCGGTAAAAAACCATTTAATAGAGGGGGGGGAGGGGGTAGGCCTCCCCGCTAAGAGGGGGGGTAGGCCCTCCTTGCTCATCAGAGTTGAACGGACAAAGAAAAAAGGCGCGAGCGATGCTCGCGCCTTTCTATTTAATAAAAAATCAGATTAAACACCGACGCCGTACTCGCTGCTGCTTTCAACTCCATTGGAGTAGAAATCATACGGTGTGCGCTTGTTGAATTTGTAGCGGCTGCGCAGTTCGCGAGTGATGAGATAGCCGATAGCGGCGACACCCAACCCGAGCGAAAACCAACCGATCACGCGCAAGGGAGTGAGGCCGCGAGATTCATCTGCGCTTGCTTCGATGCTGAGGGGCGCTTGATCGTTGGCGGACATGGATTGCCTCCTGAGGCAGTTGCTATTGGAATGATAGCCGAATTCCGAATAAATCTGTGCAAAAACGTTTGATGTAATACACGAAATGTTCACATGCTGGAACGGATACGCTCCAGCCAGTGTTTTTGTTCCGCTTCGGGTAAAAAACTTGCCTTGATGGAATTGGACGCAAGAGTGCGCAGTTCGTCACGAGTAAAGCCTTGCTGCTGATGTGCAAGCAAGTATTCACTTGCAAGGTCAGAGCCGAAAAAGGCGGGGTCGTCGGAGTTAAGAGTGACAAGCAAGCCTGCGTCAAAGTACTGGCGCAAGGGATGCGCGGCAAAGTTTGCACATTGTCCGGTGCGGATATTGGAGGTTGGGTTGAGTTCGAGCGGGATCTGGCGCTCTTTGAGTTCAGACAGGAGATGAAAATCACGAATAGCGCTGAGTGCGTGACCGATGCGTTCGGTTCCGATGGAGAGGGCTTCGCGAATGGCTTCGGGGCCGGTGGTTTCGCCAGCGTGATTGGTGAGCTTGAGGCCGTGAGAGGCGGCATCGGCGAACATGGCGCGGAATGGCTCAGAGCCGGTGCGGCGCTCATCACCGCCAAGACCGATGGCGACGATGGATGGGTATTTCTTGCGGAGGCGGGCTGCATCCGCGAAGACGCGCTCAGCCTGCTCGGGCGGGAAGTGGCGGACGGCGTCGAAGATCCAATAGAGTGAGAGACCAAGTCGTGCGGAGGCTTCTTCGCGGGCCTTGTCGAGCGCGGCGAAGATGGGGTCGACTGCGCCCTCGGCGTGATTGCGCCAGAGGTAGATGACGCCGACAGAGATGTAGACCTCAGCGTGGACAACGCCCTGCGCGGCGAGCTGCTCCATCATGCGCGTGGCTACGAGGGCGTAGTCCTCGGGCGTGACGAGGCGCTCGGTGACGGAGCGGAAGCCCATGATGAAGCCGGTGAAGTCAGTGAAGTTGTAGAAGGCTTGGGCTTGCTCGAGTGTGAGCGGTTCTTTGTCGTGGCGGCGGCTCAGCTCGACGACGGTCTCGGGCCGGATGGTGCCTTCGAGGTGCAAGTGCAACTCGGCCTTGGGCAGGCGACGGATGAAAGATTCGATGGAGTCCACTTAATAAGTTTAACGGGCGCGCGCGGATTACTTTTTGGCGGCGTTGGCGGTCTGCCAGTTTCGCGCTTGCTGGCGGAAGATGTAGTAGAGATTGCCCTGCGCGAGATTCATATCAATGATGTGATAGCCCCAGTCGGCGAGGACCTTGCCCTGGTAAGTGATCATGCCGTCAATTTCGCCGGTGCGCGCGTCGTTGACGTCGGGAATGATGCTGACGGCGAGGTAGGAGCCGATGGCGTCGCTCATGCACTCGGCCTTCAACATCCCTGGCAGTGAAACAAAGGGAGTGGTTACGGGCTGATTGGATTTGAGCCAGCGATGAGGAGTGGGCTTGGCTTTTCCCTGAGCGGGGTTGGCGACGAAGTAGGCGTGAAGGTTGCCTGCGCTGCCCTTGAGCGATGCAGGGTTGGTGCAGGCGGTGACGGTATTTTTGCCACGCGGTGAGGTGAAGGGGTTGCCTGCCTGCGGCGGTGAGTTGGCCGGGAAGGACGAGTAAGTGATGATGCAGCCGGTCTGGTCGTCGGAGGCGCAGAGTGGCATCTTGGAGAAGGTGCCGCCGCGGTCGGAGTCTTTGGCGACTTCAACGTTGGTGCCGATAAGCGAGGCCGAGATGATGCGCGACTGAATGGGCTTGCCGTCTATCTCATCCTTGATGAGCTGCTTGAGGAGCGACGCGCCCTGCGAGTGGCCGATGAGAATGACGCCGCGGCCTTCATTGTAGTGATCGAGATAGTAGTGCCATGCGTCCAGGACATCCTGATAGGCGATGGCCATGGGCGTCTCAAGCGATTGGCCGCTGAAGAGATTCACGAGCGCCTTGAGCGTGTGCTGGCGATACATGGGGACGAAGGGGCGGCAGATGGTAGTGAAGCGCGCGAATTGATCGCGGACGATGACCTTCTCTTCCGCGTCCTGGGTCAGGTCACTGTTCTCCGCATCCTGCGTTGAGACGGTGGGGTAGATGTAGAAGCAATCGACGGGGGCGTGCGGATCGTTGAACCATCCTTCGCGGGCCATTTTGCCGTTTGCAGAGATGATGGAGGTGGTGAGGTCGGAGACGCATGCATCCTGACGGCCGGGTAGGCAGAGCCAGTTGTTGGGGCCGGAGTAATCCGTGTGCGCGACCTGTGGCGGCGGCGGAGCTTTTTGCGGCGGCGGAGCCTGCTGTTGCTGCTGTGTCTGCTGCTGTGGCGTCGTCTGCTTCGCTGGCTCAGCAACATTGGATTTGATGATGAGCGCTGGCGCGACCGTTTTTGGACGGATAGGGGGTGTAACAGGAGCGCCAGCAGGGGTTGATTCAGTTGTTGATGCAGCCGGAGTTGTATCAGGTGTAGCGACTTGATATGTAACTGGCGCTGAGTCGACTGGATATGTTGTTGGAGCTGCTTCGGGTGTAACGACCTGAGTTGGAGGC
>CAIMNN010000155.1 GCA_903842845.1 uncultured Acidobacteriaceae bacterium
GAGGAGACCTCGACGGTTTTGCCGCCTTCGGTGATGTTGCGGCTGAACTCGAGTGAGATGCGCGTGGCCTGATTGTGGAGGGCCTGGATTTTGGCGCGGGTCTCGTCGTCGCGGTCGACGCCGGCGAGGCGGTAGGCGAGGAGCGTTTTGTTGACGTAGTGGCGCGTGGCGGCGGATGCGCCGGTGAGGTCTATGGCGGCAAGGGTCTCGTAGACGGGGCGGTTGAGGCTGAGGGCGCTGCCGGCTTCGGAGACGCGCTCAGCTTCGGACTGGGCCTGATCGCGGACGGCTTTAGTTGCGGCAACGGAGTTTAGGACTCCTGCCTGGGAGCCGGCAAGTGCGAGCTCTGCGATGGCGCGGTCGTAGGGCGCGAGGGTGTTGGCGGGGGTGCGAGGGGCGGTGACGGCGAGGAGTTCTGCGAGTGCGGCTTGGTGAGCGGCGAGGCGAGCGTTGACCCAGGAGGTGAGGGCTGTGGGGGAGTCGGCGCCGCCAGAGGACCAGATGTGGAGGTGAGTGGACATGTTTTTATGGTAGCTGAGTGAAAAGAGTGAATGGGGTGAGTGGAGTCAGCGTGTTAGGCGCGAACTAAAGCATTCGATGTTGTAATTGATTCCATTACAGTGTAATATTCACACATGGCTACTGCAACAATCAGAAAATCGAAGGTGTACACGATCAGCCTACCGCCGGAACTGGCGCGCAAGGCCGAGGCGCTGGCGCGTCGTGACAGCCGCACAATGAGCGAGTTGTTCCGTGAGGCATTCCGCAGTTATGCAGCGGAGCAGGCGCGCCGGACACTTGCGGAAGTTGGCGAGTATGCGGCAAGCCGCAACCCGCAGGGTTACAGCGCGGCCGATGTGCCAAGGCTCATCAAGGGAGTACGCGCAAGAAAGCAATTGCCAAGCAGGTCCCGGGCTATCGCGTGACGGTCGTTATTGACACGAACGTGTGGATCTCCGCGCTGCAGTTTGCTAAAAACCGCGGTACGCCAACCTTGGCGCTGGAAAAGGCGATGAGCGAGGATGTGATTGCCACATGCGATGAGATTGACGCGGAGATATTGCGCGTGCTGACGGAAAAATTTGCCTGGGAGCAACGCCGGGCTGCATCGGCGTTGAAATTGATCCTGGCACGCAGCAAACGCGTTAAGATCCGTGGTGTTGTGAGGGTTTGCCGCGACCCAAATGACGACATGTTTTTAGAGTGTGCCGCGCTCACCAAGGCGGATTATTTGGTTGCAGGTGACAAGGACCTTTTGACGTTGGGACGATTCCACAGAACAAGAATTATCTCGCCTGCTGAATTTCTGACTGTTTGACTCGCTGCTCTATTCGCATAAACTGCCGGTGATTGCACTGATGGAACAGAAGGTCGAAGCGGACAAATGAAGCGCCATCTCTCAAGCATTGCTCATGGAAAAACAAACACAGAGCCTAAATCCTCAATTTTGGGTATAAACCCCATCTTTCTGTGCGCGCCGTTTTAACTCCTCGTTCGTGTCGGAATTAAACCACACAACAAGCTTTTTGCCCACTCGATTTTTCACTGTCAATTTGTCATAGGCATGACCATTCACGTGGACTAATTCCTGCGCATCGATCTGCCCTCCCAATGCATTTGTCATGAACAAAACTGTTTCGCTTGGAAGGACAGTAAACCATGCCGTCTCGGCAGATTTACCATCGCCTGAATTCATGATTGATTGAGCGATGGCGTTCAGTATCGCCTCTTGTTTTTTTGCTTCATCGTTCTTACTCATTTTTTGCAAAACCGTCATGCACAATAAATGTCCTTCGATGCTGGCAAAATTACGCGATATCAGGGCTTGAGCCTCATCCAATGCTTTCTCGTATTTTCCAGCATCCAAGTCAGCAGTAAATTGCTCATGTTCGTCATGCCAGTAGAATCCTGGACCAACTATACCCAGTGCCGCTGCGAGCCTGAAGTCACGCCAATCAATATTGAGATCGCCTACAACCACGCGAGCTTTGTAGGCCTCATACTTTTTTCTGGCAGAATCGCGATCATACATCTGCGCTTTAACAAAATTCACACTAATCACACAGCACAAAATCAAAATTACAAATCTCTTGCTTTGCATCGTAAGTAATATCTCCTTTTGGAGGAGATTATATATGGTGCTCGTTTGCATCCCACCCATCGCAAAGTGCGCGATGGATGGGGCACGGGCATGGGAAAGGCAGCGAGTAGCAAGTAGGAACTAGTCAATAGGGTGTGTGCAGATATTTGAATTTTTGAGTAAATCGAATTTGACGTGGGTTGAGGAATAAAGGCAGCGAGTCAGTGCGGGGATTTTTGTATCCCCCCGGTCCCCAAATGCGAGGGACCGGGGGCACCCGAGTTTTTTTATGAAACGAAGATTGGAAACTTGGTGTGAACTAAAAATATCAGAAGCGGAAGAGGTAGCTGGCTTTAACGAAGATCTGTTTGCCGTCGTTCAAGTAATCAATTGAGCGCGGGGGCGTGGTGTTGTTGGGGTCGCAGGGCGCTCCGGGTTGGGGCAGGCGGTTGCAGAGCGAGCGGTCGAGGTTCTGGATGTCGTTGTTGTAGCCGATGTAGAGCGCGGTGCCGGGGTGTGGAAGCCAGGTGAGGAGCGCGCCGGTTTGAACCTGCTTGGTGCGCAGGAGCGAGGTTTGCGCGGGATTGGCGAGGGTTGAATCGTACTCGACGATGACGCGGGCGGAGATGTCGCGCGTGAACTGGTAGTTGATCTTGGTGCGGAAGACCTGGTTCTCGTAGACGAACGCGTTGCCGTGGGCGTTGTGGTCGCGGTCGAGGAGGTAGAGGTTCTCCGTGGTGAGCTGGCGCAAGGGTTGAATGTTGAACTTGAACGTGACCTGGTCCTGGTTGAGGAGGAATGGCGCTTGATCGCCGGGCGGGTTGTAGTTAACGTTTCCGCCGTAAAAGGCCATGAGGTTGAAGTTGAAGACTGTGCTGGGCGCGCTGCGGAATACGATGCCGCCGCCGTTCTCAGAGAAGTTGACGTATTGAGTGAGGACGGAGTAGCTGGGTGGGCCGACGGTATCAGAGTTGAAGATAAAAACCGGCGCGATGATGGTGTTGCGGGGCATAAAGAAGAAGTAGTCGAGATTGAGGTAGTGATAGACACGGTTGCCCTGATGGTCAAAGGCGAACATGCCGTCGCCTTCGACGCCCATGATCTGAATTTTTTTGTTTTTGGGGAACCACTGATAGTTGGAGTGGACGTGCGTGGAGCGGATGTTTGAGCTTTGCTGGAAGCCGAGCACGGTTTGATAGCCGGTGCTGACATCAGTGTAATTCGAGTTGAGATTGAAAGAGTGGCCGTTGCGATTGAGCGAGAGCTGAGTTGCGGGGCCGGCAGAATAAGGGCGCGGAGTTCCGCTGTCGTTGTCGCCGAGTGTTGCGCTCTCGACCATCTGGCCCTGCGCATTCCAGTGGTCGTCGAAGCGGAGTGTGAAGTCGACGCCACCGATGCGATTGAAACCGCCACCGAACTCATAGTCGGTGTAGGTGAGTCCGAGGCTGGAGCCTTTGCCGAAGTCCTGTGAGACGCGGCCGACGGCGATGGTTGCACGCTTGTGATAAAGCGGGTTGCCGGGTTGGGAGGCGTAGCCGGGTTCGCGGTCGTCGATGGCGAAGAGGCCGATGTTGGTGTTGTGCAGCTTGCCGGTTACGCGGATGCCGAACTCGGGATTGACGATGTTGCGTGTGTAGATGAGGTTGATGGGCGTGGAGAAGTAATTTGCGTTCTCAAGAAAGAAGGGACGCAGCTCAGGGAAGAAGACGGGGTATCGCTGGTTGACGGTGAACTGAGGCTGATCGGATTCGATGTCACTGAAGTCGGGGTTGATGGTGGCGTCGACGACGATGGAGTCTTTGAGGATGGCCTTGAGTTCGCCGCCTGCGGTGCCTTCAAAGGCGCGAGAACTGAAGAAGGGATGGAGCGGGTCGAGGGTTTCTAGTGTTTTTTCGTTCTGGCCGAGTGTATAAGGGTTGAGCTGGAAGTTGTGCGAGCCGGAGACGCCTTCAATGCCGGTGAGAGTTCCCTCTTGAGTGAGCGCGCCGGAGATATTGGATGCGACGCGCGGCCAGGTATCGTTCTCGCTGTTGCGGGGCAGAGTGCGTTGCAGGATGATGCCCCATGTTGAGCTGGTGGGGGGAAAGCGCAGGCTGCGGAACGGAATGGCGATGAGGGCCATCCAACCCTGCTCTGTGACGCGGCCTTCGGAGTTCCATACCTGGTCGTAACTGTAGTCGGCGTTCTGGTCGGCGTTCTCGCTCCATGCGGCGTCTGCCTGCACGCCGGCGGGATTAACGCTGAAGAGGACGCCGCGGCGGTGGTCCTGGAAGGCGTCGATGAGCACGGAGACGTTGTCGTCTTTTTGGATGTTCTCGCGGCGTGCGAGGTGGCTGCGGATGAGCTTCGGGTGCGAGTCGTGGCAGAGGAAGACGAAGAAGAGCTCGGTGCGGGTGCGAGCAACGTAGACCTCGGTGTGCTCGGACTCAACTGCGCCATCGTGGGGATTGTTCTGGATGAAGTTATCGATATGGGTGAGCTTATCGGCGAGCGCGGCAGGTGGAGCGAAACCTGCGAAGTCGTTGATGTGGAGCGGCTGGTCAATGAGCGAGACATGGACGCTGGTCGGCGGCTGTGATTTGGCAGGGGCTTGCGGGTGCGAAGTGCGATTGTGGCCCGAGGCAATTGCGCCGAGCGGTGCGGAGAGAAGCAAGCAGCAGATGAGTGTGCGAATCAGCATGTCGTTTGAAGGTACGCAAATGCGTGGACTCTGGTTCCAGTGTAGTGAGTGAGTTTGGGGTGCAGAGTGAAAGAGCCTGCTGTTTGGGGAAGCAGGCTCTGTTGAGATGTGCGCGCCGATCGGCCGAATTACTCGACTACGGGGCTGATATGAGCTGTGGATGCTGTGATCTGCGTGTCAGACTGCACTTGATATCCAGTAACGGGATAATCAGGAGTCGAGAACACTGTCACAAGTGCCACGAAGACGATTGCAGCAACGAACTTGACTGCGATATCGGTGATTGTCGTGAGCTTCATACTTGGACCTCCTTTTCTTTTTCGTTCATCGTTCAAAGAGGAGAACGCAAAGCGAGATGGATTGGTTCCGTGGAATCGGTATTTTGTTTCAGATGATGAGATGGATTAGAAGCAGGGCCCAGCTAGTAGGGCCTAGCCAGTAAGAGATTTGGAGGATGAATATTTTTGAAAATGTATAATTACGCTTAATTCATCAATACTTCAGAATGAGGCGATCTATGAGTTGGAAAAAGATTTTAATCATTCTTACAGGCTTAATACTCTCAACCGCACTCATCGCGCTCTTTGCAGTCCGGAAAACGCATCCTGTCCTCTTCCATGCGTTTAGTGAGTGTGTGTGTACTGACTACTCTGACGATGTGACTGGACTGACAATCTTCAATCCACTACGAGACCGCGCACCCGAAGTAGCTGCGCAGCATTTTTTTGTCGATCTACGTGATGGCCACTTGCAGAAGTCAGGTTTCAAAACCAAGCAATTTAAAGTCAACGCCTATTTGAATGGAATACCGGGATTTGCCTGGAAGTTAAGAAATCGCAAATACGAAAACGGTAAAGTGATTCTTTTTTACAACTTTGATAAGTATGAGGCGGGTGTCACTTCCAATTTCGACTCTGAGGGAGCAGTGGAAGTTGTGAAGGAAGACGGAGCATGGAAAGTTAGTGATTTTGGTGTGATCTGGTAGTAGAAGTCAGCAGCCGACTGAAGTTATGGTCATATATAACATCCCACAGGGGCTAAAGACCTGAGCATCAATTGGGCATTTGGCGGCCCGGCTAAAGACATCGCTTTAAACAATGCAAAAGGATGGGGTCGTTGCTTACACCCTTCGCTGCACGAAGTATGGGGCACGCATGAATTGGGTGGATGATGGTGAATCGACCCGGTATTTTGGGGTATACAGGGTATCTGACGAGTTATCCACAGGGCGATTTCCCTGTTGCATAAGTTGTGCAATGTGTTTAAGATGCGTCAATTGAACGATGACGGTGAAAAAGCAAACTGGAGCAAAACTCGCGGCCCCGAAAGCGCCCAGGGTCAAGGTGCGTTTGCGGCTGGACAAGTTGTGTCTGGCGGTTGATGGACGCACTGCTGCGGAGCTGATCCAGAACGCGCAGACGGCGTTGAAAGAGACGCGCTTTATTGAGTTGAGGCTGGACTCGATATCGAAGCCTGCCGAGGCGCTTGCACCGCTGAAAAAGTTCATCCATGCAAATCCTGGTGCAAGCGTGATCGCGACCTGCCGCCGCAAGGCGAATGGTGGCGGATACACCGGTTCACTGGCGTCGGAGTTTGAGGTTCTCATCGGCGCGGCCGAGGCCGGTTGCCAGATGGTGGACCTGGAGTTGGAGTCGGCTGAAGCGGCGAAGGCGGCGCAGATAGACGAGTTGCGCAAGACGCATGTGGGCGGCAAGAAGAACGCAAAGGCAGCGGCTGCGGCAAACGGAATTGGAATTGTGGACGAGATACCGCTGGCGCTGATGATCAGCTATCACGATTATCAGCGGACCAAACAGTTGGAGAAGGTTGCCGAGCGTATTGAGGCGTTTGAGCCGGATTATGTGAAGGTGGTTTCGACGGCGAAGAGCCTGAACGACAATCTGATGGTTCTTGACCTGTTGAGCGCGCGCTCGGCGGAGAGCCAGATAGTCGCGATTGCGATGGGCGACGAGGGATTGCTGAGCCGCATCCTGGGTCCACGCGAGGGCGCGGTGTTTACCTTTGGCGCGTCGAGCGAGAGCAAGGGGACAGCGCCGGGGCAGATAACTGCGCGTGCGATGCGCGACCTTTACCGCTTTGACCAACTGGATGGCGCGACAAAGATATACGGAGTGTTCGGAAATCCGATATTGCATTCGCTTTCGCCTGTGATGCAGGGGACGGCGTTCCGCAGAGAAGGAATGAACGCGGTGTTTTTGCCGCTGAAGGCGCACTCGGCCGAGGAACTGCTCAGTTTCTTCCGCAAGCTGCCGATGGCTGGCGCTGCGGTGACGATGCCCTTCAAGCTGGATGTGATGCCGCACCTGGCCAACTGCGACGCGTTTGCGCAGAAGACCGGCGCGGTGAACACGCTGCGCATGGGGGCAGACGGCAACATATACGGATTCAATACTGATATCGCCGGGATTGTGCGTCCGCTGGAACGGCGGATGAAGATTGCTGGCGCGAAGATTGCGGTGCTGGGCGCAGGAGGCGCGGCGCGGGCTGCGGTCTATGGGCTGGTAGCGGCAGGCGCCGAGGTTTTTGTGATCAACCGGACCCATGAGAAGGCCGCCGCGCTGGCACGCAAGGCAAAGGCGCACACTTTGAAGCACGATAAGTTGGCCAAGGAGCCAATGGATGTACTGATTAATGCCACTCCATGCGGCATGACCGGCTCACGCACGAGTTTACCTATCGCGAAGAACGAACTCAATGCTAAGCTGGTCTTTGATCTGGTCTATAACCCACTTGAAACGCCACTACTTCAGCTGGCCAGGTCGCGGGGCATACCAGTCATAAGCGGTGTTGAGATGTTTGTGCAGCAGGGCGCCCAGCAATTTGAGATCTGGACAGCTCGGCCCGCGCCTGAAGCGGATATGCTGCGCAGCGTTCTGCATGCATTGGAGGAAGGACATGAAGAAAAAAGCTAGCTGGAGATACACCCCAAAGATAGACCGCTCCTGGCTTGATGATGAATCCGCGAAGCCGGAGCAGCCGGAAGTTTATAGCGAAGACGAAGGTGCCAGATTGGTAGAAACCCCGCCAGCCGCGCGTATTGAGATGGAGCAGTTGAGCGAGCGGGTGAGGAATATGGGCGAGTTGAGCGTGCCTCCTACACTGGAGTACGTTCCTGATATCAAAGCCGAGCAGGTGGTCAACGTGCCCGCCAACGAGCAGGCTTTTGTGCGCCCAGTGCAGGCTGCCGCGCCTGTTGTGACGGTTCCTGCAAACGAGCAGGCTTTTACGATTCCGACTCAGGCCGCGCCCCAGGTTACGCCTCCGGCCACATCCACATTTGTGCCGCCCACGCAGCCTAATTATGTACGGCCGAATATTCCCGTGCAGCCGGCGTTCAAGCCGAATATTCCCGCAGTGCCGCCGACGCAGCGCATAGCCGAGCGTTTGGCACAGCAGCGGAGCGAAGCTGCACGGCCGGCAACGCCGACGGTTGAAGCGCAGCCAGTTGTGACCGCTGCCAGCAGCAGACCGTTTTATCCGGAGAGTTATTTTGTGCCGGTAACTCCGACGCAGCCGGTAGCGGAAAAGACGGAAAGGCCTGTTTTTGAGCCGGGCGCGCGTTTTACACCTGCCGAGAGTTTTGTGCCAACTGAGACGGTTCAGCCACCGGTAGCGCCCGTGCCGCCTGAGCCGGTTGCAACGAAGTTCGTAGCAGCAGAGCCGGTGATACGTGAACCGCAAGCGCCGAGGTATGCAGCAACCGAGCCGACGGCGGTCAGGTTCAAGGCTCCTGAGCCGCCGCCGTTCAGGCCGGAGATTCCGGTTGAGCCGAAGTTCGAGAAGCCGGCGAAGGTGGAGTTTGATCCGCTGTTCCAGCCTAAAATTGAAGAGCCGGTGCAGTCTAAGATCGAAGAACACGTGCAACCGAAGTTCGAAGAGCCGGTGCAGCAGCACATTGAGCAACCGGCGCAGCCGCGGTACACAGACCCGCGCGAGGAAGCGCCGCGTGCACGTTTTGAGCCTGCGGTAGAAGAGGTAAAGGCAGTGCCCAGGCAATCCGTACCACCACCGCAAGCCCCGCAGAGACCACCAGCGCCGCCGCAGGCTCCGCG
This sequence comes from uncultured Acidobacteriaceae bacterium, assembly GCA_903842845.1. Taxonomy (GTDB): domain Bacteria; phylum Acidobacteriota; class Terriglobia; order Terriglobales; family Acidobacteriaceae; genus CAIMNN01. The sequence continues at coordinate 8,834 of CAIMNN010000155.1, forward strand.
TGAGGCTCCTTATCAAGCACCACAACAAGCTCAACCGAAGCCACGGCCGGAGCAGCGTCCGGCACAGCCCGTGCATCAGCGTGAGCACAGAGGCGAAGAGCAGTCCGGGCTTACGCGCGTACTGAATGCTGTGCGTGCAGCGATACCGGTTGTGCGGCAACTGCTTCCGCTGCTGGAGGGCAATCTGGCCAAGACTGTGAGCAATCTGCTGGCGCCGACCCACTCAACCGCGATGACGCCTGCGGTGCAGAAGGTGGATATTGCGCCGGTGGAACGCGGATTGGTTGAGCTGAACAAGCAGCACCGCGAACTGCGCGAGCAGGTAGCGGCGCAGAACCAGGGCTTGCAACGCGTTGAGGACCAGTTGATGCATGTTCGTACGGCGACCGACCGCAATACGCTGGAACAGCAGGAACTGATCGAAGAGATGCAGAATATGGAGAAGCGCCAAGGCCGTTTTGCGCTGATAATCCTCTTACTGCTGCTGCTCTCACTGGCAGCGAATGCGTTGCTTTATTGGCAGTTCAGGCGGTAATTTGGACTAACTAGCCCACATAAACAGGAAGGCGCGGAGATATCATCCGCGCCTTCTTTGTTGGGGGTCAACTTAAGTCTTACAACTCTAAGTGCACGGAAATAAAAGAAACGCTCAGGTTTGACTAGATTTCAAATCATTTAAATTTTATAAACATGAAGTTATGGAATTGTGCTGACAATTCAGGGTATTTTGCACATCAGGCTTGCCAGTTGTATTTTCATCAGGCTACCATTCGCCTAGTTGGCTGGATTTGGGCTTATCATTTGGAGAAGTCTGGCCTTGGCAGCTGTTTCCGTAGTTCTGGAGTACAACCAGCAAGCGGATTGTTTCCGCGCAAGCAGACGGAGTAGCTTTTTATGGCATGGTATGCCTACTGTATTAGTCAGAAAGAATCGTTCCCCGAGTTAGCACGTCATCGCAAACCCATTCCCCTTGAATCAATTCATGGAGTCAGCGGCAATCAGGTGTTTCTGTACCCGGCCAGCGACCTTGCGGTGATTGTCAGCGAATTCAATCCCAAAGAAGTGATGAACCAGAAGTCGGGTGTGGAGCATGCGCGGGTGATCGCGGATTGCTTCAAGCATACGACGGTGCTTCCCTTCCGGTTTGGAACAGTGTTTGAATCCGACGAGAGCCTGCGCAAGTCGATACGGTCTAATCAGCGGCAGTTTTTGGGAAATCTGGAAAAGCTGCATGGCAAGACCGAGATGCACATCAAGATTCAGGTGGAAGATTGCTGCCATCCGCACCCGAACGGCCATGTGGACGTGGTGGGCGGCGTGGGACGCGAGTACCTGAGCAATTTGCGCGAGACGGCGAGCCGGCAACGTGAACGGCAGACGCGCGCGCGCGCGGTGGCGTTCCAGATGCACCGCAACCTGTCACCACTGGATGAAGAAGTAAGCTGCCGTTTGACGGAGAACGGGAAGATGCATCTTGATATAGCGCATCTGATCAACCGCAAACAGGTGGAGCGTTACCAGAACAAGTTTGCGCAGATGATAGGGCAGATGAAGCAGTGCCAGATGCAGATGTCGGGGCCTTGGCCACCGTATCATTTTGTTCACAAGCTGACGCGTAGCCATCAGGCTGCAAATCAGGCAGCAGCCGTGGCTGCGCAAGCTGAAGCAGCGGCGCAATCGGTGGCGATTCAGGCTGCGATAGCGTAGAAGCTCAACAACAAAATTGAAAAGCCCTGCCTGGAGCAGGGCTTTTTTATTAACTTAGCAATTTTATTGTTTTGGATTGCGGCTCAGGACAGCGGCCTGGCGGCGGTCTTTGGATGCGTGGTCGATCTTTTTCCAGAAGCCCCAGAAGTAGTCGACGGCGCTGATGATGGATACGAGAACGGTGAAGTAGATGGAACCGATGGCGATCCAGAGGACGGGAATGACGAGCAGGCCGAAGCGCCACTCGTCCCAGCGATGGGCGAGGATGGCTGAGACGACGCTGATGATCTGGAGCGTAGTCTTGAGCTTGCCGAGGTCGCTGGCCTCGATGGTGAAGCCTTCGGAACTGGCGATGGAGCGCAGGCCGGAGATGAGGAACTCGCGGCCGATGATGAC
>CAIMNN010000156.1 GCA_903842845.1 uncultured Acidobacteriaceae bacterium
CTTGCGGATCTTGCACAAGAGAGAGGATTGGATGAGTTATCGTATGCGCCCCGGCGGTTACAAGGCCGCCTGCCACAGCTTCCCGCAGTTCCTCCCATTGCATTGGCGAAAACGACTCAGGAGCCTCCGCTGGCACAACGACTCCCAAAGCACTGGCAAACTCGCCGATAAGCCGGTCTCTCGGCCCTGCCGGAAGCCGCTTGAGTGCGCGGGTGAACAGAGCCGATGTTCTCAGCCTCTCACCCGGGCTCGCCAGATCGCCGGCGATCCGCATCTCGCCAGCAAGAAAATTCACATTGCGGGCGCGAGTATTTCCACATATCCACTCAACCTGATCGGGCCAGAGCCATAGATCGCGACTTACAAATCCGGCAGTTATGTAGATAGTCGAGGGCAACTCGTATTTGCGCAGGATGGGGACCGCCAGCTGATATGCGTCACGATGCCCGTCGTCTATCGTCACCACAACGCCGCGCCGCGGCATTTCCGCATCTCCCGAAAGCGCCGCGACGGCATGGGCCATCGACATCGGGCTGTAGTGCCGGCGAAGATAGAGGCACTGCGCTTCGAATCGCTCCGTGTCGGCGCTGGAAAAGCGATGGTACATCAAGACTCTGATGCCTGCCCGCTGTAGCCGCCTTACCGCGAATCCAGCGGCTACCCCCTTCAGGGAGAATCGAAGCATGCCCCTCACCCCACCTGGAAAATATAGGCGATCAGCAGGCCTACCAGCCCGAACGTCGTAGCGGAAATCAGACTCGCCCATTGGCGCCTCTGTACAATCCCAACTGCCGCAAGTACACAGTAAACGGCCAGGAACTGCTCCCGGTAGCGCAAGACTCCAAGGTATGCAATTGCAGTAATGGCCAGGCCAAGTGCAATGCCGCCGTAGACGGGAAATGACTCCAGCGGCTTTCTCTTGATGGAGTCAACAAGCCCTGCGATGGCAAAAGGTAGAAGCACCAGGACCACGCCGCTTGCGCAGGCCATGGCAAACGGCCAGACCTCCACAACGGGCAACCTTGGTGGAAATGGCAGGAGCAGCACCGCGCACATCGAGATCGGCAGCTTCCACAACTCCATAAAGTTCGTGATAAACAGCGGTTGAAGCGCGTGTGCACTGAGCGCCGTTAGCTTGTTGCCTTCGAATATTTGAAACGCCACGGCCGTTCCCATGCCGGTTCCGCCGCGCATGACCCGCTCGGCGCGGCCGGTGGACAAATATGCCGGCAGCCCGAACCAGATCGCCGCCAGAAGCCCTAAGGCGACGGCTCCAGTTTGAAAGCGCGCTCGGGTCTTGAAGGAAGCAAACAGGACATGCAGCACTGCCACCGTAAGCAGGACTGGCAGCATGTCCTTCCGGATAACCCACATGACGCCCGTAATCAGCGCCAGGTTGGCGATCTTCACTGACGTGCTGAGCCGGCTCACGACAATACTCAGCCAGGTAAGAAAGCACATTCCGGCGATGACATCCTTGACCTCCATCAGGCTGATGAGCAGAGAGGTTGGGAGCCAGGCAGCTAGCACGATAGCGTAGGTAGTTATTCGCCTATTTCCGTATAACGCTGCGAGAAATGCGACAGGAAATAACCAAAGCGACTGAAGCACAATATTGAACACCCGCACGATGAGTGTATTTTGGCCGAAGGAGCGATAAATTGCTGCTACCCAGATCACGAATCCTGGGTTGTTCATGCCCTCCTGCTGGGTCCCAAGCAGCGGTTGGCCGGACTGGGCAAGTTCGGCACCCCACATGTCATAATTTTGGTCGTCATCGAAGGCGAACCCTAC
>CAIMNN010000157.1 GCA_903842845.1 uncultured Acidobacteriaceae bacterium
CCAGGTCACAATGTTGCTGACATCATGATCGAGAAGTTCCGCGAAGGGCTTCTCCCATGTGTTCAGACCGGCGGGCATCACGCCATATACGTTGCGCGGTGACGATGGTAACGGTTCGGCCCAGACGATCTCGGCAGGGAGGTCGGCTGCCTCGTGAATCTCGGCGTGTTTTGCGTGTGCAGCTTTCTGCGCCTCGAAAAGCAGTTCGGGATGCGTTGCGAGAATCACATCCAGAAATTGGGCGACTTTGTCGGGGTCTTCCGCTTCGCTCATCACTTCGTCCCGCATCACCATCTGCACTTTTCGCAGCAGCACACGGCGTAATTCGCGAGGGTCGAAGGTCTTGTTCTTCAGAAGCGTTTTCTGTGCGGCTTCCGCCGCTTGTGACGGTGAGAGGTCAGCGGCGAAATTGAACTCCTGCTGGATGGTATGCGCGAAGACATCCAGAGTTCGTTTCTCGACCGGAATCTTGTTCTTCAGCGCCTCGAACAAATCGCGGGTCGAGATCACGAAGCGTTGAGCGCAATCTTCCTCAGTCGCTTCATTTTGGGTGGAGACGACCTGGGTCTTGAAATGCCGCGGCACTCCGGCGCGAAGTGCGTAACGATGCATGCTCGTTGAACCTGTGACCTGTACCGGTCGACCGGCCGTTCCAGTTGCCGCATGCGGCGCAGTTGAGTCGCCGCCGAAGAACGCACCGAAGTCGAAGCTGGTGGGAACAATGTATTCGGGCTTCCCCCCGCCAACACGCTCAGGGCCGCCTTCCGGTTTAGCGGTATCCTGCATTTCCAGGCCAAAGAATGCAGTCTGGCCGGACTGATCAACTTCACTGACACCGGTGGCGCCACCACCCAACCGCATAGCCACTGTCGCCGTACTGGCCTTGGCATACTCGGTTTGGATCGCGTTGATTCTTTGCCCCGCAAGGTCGAGGCCGGTCTGAGTCTCGGCATCGGCCAGAAAAACGTAGCCAAAATTCAGGGCTTCCGGCAGTGACTTGGCCTGCGCCCGTCCTTGCAACCGACGATGTACGCGAAGAATTCGTCCGACAAGTTGCACGCCAAAATCGGGATCGCGGCTTGCGCGCATCGAAACCAGTGTGAAGGCGCGTGGGGCATCGAAACCGAGGGCCACCGCCATCTTGAAGACGAGCACTTCGCGACGCTCGTCGTTGGCAAGGGCGAGGAGTTCCGCATCCGGCTCTTCGGCGGTATGTACCGCGATCTGCTCCTCGGTGAAACCCATGCGAAGCAGTCGCCCCTTCAGTGTTTCCACGCTCTTGTCTTTCGAATCCGCCTGCACGAGTAGCAGCGGAACCAGCGGCACCTTCATCTCGACCAGCGTTTGCTTCAGTTTGCGATGCGCAGCCACGCCGTCGCGCAGTGCGGTGCCTTGCAGGTCCACCAGGGCGCGCTTTTCCGGATCAACGAAATAGGCCGCACACTTCACGCCCATCTTGATCAATCCTGAGTCAACTGCATCAGCCCGGCTCACGCGGATGCGTTGCAATTCCGCGATACCCATCGCTTCCTCGAAGTCCTTGACCTCTGCATCGTCCGGCGTTGCCGTTATCAGGATCGTGTAATCGGGCTTCAACACTTCGCGGAAGAATTTCGCCGCCTGCGTATTCTCGCCAA
>CAIMNN010000158.1 GCA_903842845.1 uncultured Acidobacteriaceae bacterium
TCGACAACCCCGGCGCAAACGGGCCTTATGTGATTGTGACCAGCGTCTTCGAGGGCGGCGCATACCGCGTCCAGCCCGGCCAGCGCGTCATGTTCCAGCACGGCAGCACCCGCGAAGTTGTCGACAACGAAAAGGAACCTTGCGGCTGCCCGCCCCCACCCAAGCCCGACAGCAACGACTTCCCGCTAGCCCAAAGCGCCGGCCTCGCACCGCTCACCCCCGCCACCGGAGGCTCACCCGGTGAGGGAACTGAGCCAATCGTGCCACTGGTCAAGAACGGCGGCGACACCACTCATGCAGCCCAACCCAAACCCGCCGAGCAAGCCGCAGCACCAGCGCCCGAGCAAAAGAAACCCGAGAAGAAGCGCGGCTTCTTCGGCTCCATCGGCCACTTCTTCAAACAGGTCTTCGGCGCGGAGTAACGGACATTTTTTTTGTGCCGCCAATTTTCTTTTACGCTAAGATGAATTCAAGGGAAAAGCCATGAGCGAAATTATCTTTGAAGTTCGTGAAGACGAAGCCGATGGAGGATTTACTGCCTCCGCGCTCGGGTATGGCATCCACACGCAAGGCGATTCACTCGATGAGTTGCGGCGCATGGTCAAGGATGCCGTGGAGTGCTATTTTGACGGCGCAGCTGAATCGAATTCTCGATTCAAATACCTATTCAACTTTTAAAAAATGCAAAACGGTAGTAGTACTACTTAGTCCCTAGCGGCAATGCCGCGATGTCCCTTTGTCCCTCTGTCCCTTGCCTCACTCCCTCGCTCTCTCAATCGCCCTAACCACCGCCTGCGCCTTGTTCGCGCACTCGTTGAACTCGTTCACCGCAATCGAGTCCGCCACAATCCCCGCGCCGGCCTGAATGCTCGCTTTGCCATCAACCGACAGCATCGACCGAATCGCAATGCACGAGTCCAGATTGCCGGAAAAATCCGCGTAGAACACGCTGCCGCCATAACTCCCGCGCCGCGCCGGTTCCAGCTCTTCAATAATCTCCATCGCGCGCACCTTTGGCGCACCGCTCAGCGTCCCGGCAGGGAAGCACGCACGCAGCGCGTCAATCGCCGTCAGACCCTTCTTTAGCGTTCCCGCAATCGCGCTCACAATGTGCATCACGTGCGAGTAGCGCTCCACAAACATCAGCCGCTCCACCTTCACGCTCCCGTACTCGCTCACGCGCCCCACATCGTTGCGCCCCAAGTCCACCAGCATCACATGCTCGGCGCGCTCCTTCTCGTCGTTCATCATCTCTTCGGCCAGCCGCACATCCTCAGCCTCATTCGCGCCGCGCGGCTTGGTGCCGGCGATGGGGCGGTACTCGACTCGACCTTGATTCACGCGCACCAGCAGCTCCGGCGATGAGCCGGCGAGTTCCAATTTTTGGCCCCGCTTCTTTTTGCCCTTCTTCTGCTCGCCTATCGGGCCTTCAGTTTTAAATCGCAAAAAGTACATATAAGGTGACGGGTTCACCATGCGGAGCGCGCGGTAGACCTCAAACGTGTCCACGCCCGGCTCCATATCAAAACGCTGCGAAAGCACTACCTGAAACGCATCGCCGGCGCGAATATATTCTTTGGTCCGCTCGACGGCGCGCAGAAAATCAGCCTTCTTCGTCCGCGGACGCACCTTCAACTTGCCGAGCTTCTTTTGCTTCGCCGGCTTCGGCAACGGACGCGACAATCGCTTCTCCAACTTGCCCAACCGCTTCACAGCCGTCTCGTAAGCAGCAGCCCCGTCACCAAGCGTCACATCAGCCGTAACCACCAGCCAAATCTCTTTCCTGACGTGGTCAAACGCCAGCACCTCATCAAAAAACAGCAAACACGCATCGGGAATCTTCAGCTCGTCTTTGGCAATCTCCGGCAGCCGCTCTATCTGCCGCACCGAGTCATACGCAAAGTACCCAACCGCGCCGGCAGTAAACGGCGGCAGCCCTTCCAGACGCGCAGGCTTGTGTCCGGCCAGTGCATCGCGCAGGGCCTCATAGGGATCACCTTCAAGCTCCGTCGTACGCTTGCCCTCGGTGATGCTCAGCTTGCGCCCGCGCGCGACGATGCGCTTGTACGGCTCAACGCCGATGAACGTGTACCGCCCCACCTGCTCGCCGTTCTCCACCGACTCCAGCATGAAGCATTCCTGCTCCGGCCACGCGGCGCGCAAAAACGCGCTGACCGGCGTCTCCAGGTCGGCCATCAGGCGACGGCAAACGGGCACCAGTGTGTGGTTCTTCGCAAGCTCCAAAAACTCTTTCTTTGCAGGCTGTACAGGTTGGCTCTTCACATCTTTAGTGTAATGGGTGCAGCGCTGGCCGCACCCCGCACATCAATAATCAAAGTCCTCAAGCATCTTCTGGTTGGCCGCAAGCACAAACTGATTCGGATTTGCCTGAATCAACGCATCGGCATACCGATCGCACACCGCGCCCGGAGCATCGCGAATCGCACTGCCGTCCAGAATGTAATACTGCAACACTTTGCTCGACCAATCGCCAGTATCGCCGGTTCCGCGGATATCACGCGCATCATCCGAATCGCTCCGCGTATTAATTTCATTCCGCCGGATTCTATCAATGTCCTCCCTGGATTGCTTTGATATGACGTCGTCGTTCATGCGGTACGACTTGATGATGGCCATCAGCAGTTCGTTTTCTTCATCGGCATATTGAACGGGTATATTCGACGTGCTCACCATCATGCTCCATAGATGCAAGCCCGGCGTTTGAAAAACATCCAAGCGCGCGCTCGCTTTTCGCGGGCCCACGCCGTCGTTCAGGTCGATGGTAAAGAGCGCCTGCACTGGCCGTATGGGGCCATAACTGGGTGGCAATTGCTGCTGGCTGGTCAGTGTAAAGGTTGCGACGGGCTTTTTATTGTTCTGTCGCAGCTGATTGAAGACGTTTACAAAGGCTGAATAAAGATCTGCGCTGAGTGGACAGACAAGTTGGGTTTTATTGGCTGGCATTTTGTACTTGGATGAATCGGCAATGGACGGGATAAAGATGTTGAGAGCGAGCTGTTCGCCGTGCGGCCCTTCAGCCGTTAACTGACCACCATTTACCGAAACAAGATGCCAATCATCAGGCAATCCGATAGAAGCGCTGTTGTCGCCGCCTGTCACTTTATGGAGCCGCGCACTGATTGCCTTTTGCGCAGTCGATGAATCCTGCTGTCCTGTTTTCCCCGACCACGCCTTTGAGAGCCCCTGCAACAACGACGGCTCTGACTGCAAAAACTTTTCCGCATCGTCATAGATTGCCGCGACCTGTGGTGGATTACCCTCGTGCATCGTCACTATCACCAGGCCGGTCACACGCTTGCCGCCGTCATTCTTCGCACTCAGCGTGAAAAACGTCGCCAGCGAACCACCATCGCGCGATTGAAAAAGCTTGCCTATCTGCGGCTTCTCGCCAAAGCGCGCATGAACCTGCCGCAGCATTTTTAACATGCCGCCTGTTAGCGTCGTTTGCCCGGTCAATGTCCCATAGGCAAACTGCCCCCCGCCGGGGTTGTCCACCACCGTGAACTCTACTTGTTGAGGCTGCTCCGGTGCCGACCTCAGCACGGCTCGTTGCGCGCAGCAAACAGCAGACAGCATCACCAGCAGAATTGAGAGTATTCCAAACAAACGCTTCCGCTTAATCATCAGAGTAAAAATTTCCTTCCATCAAATAGTTCATTCATCATAGAGACCCGTAGCGTGAATTTGTAGCAAAATCATTGGCTACAAACAACCAAACAGGCGCTACCAGCCTCGCCATCAGACGGCCACGCTCCGGCAATAGCCGGGTTCATCACAGAGATTCGATGCGTTTTCCCGGCTGCCTGTTGGGCGAACATTTCAGAGCAACAATCTGCTCGATCGCGCTAAATATAGGAAAACCCTCAACTTCCATACCCTTTTTGAACCACATTCCTCAAATTTTTATATCAGCTTTAAACAAACCCAACCCGTTGAGCGTGGAATAGAACCAGTGAGAATTGCCGGGTTGCCGGAGTGTGTTCCAGCACCTTGACGGACGCCTCCCCGGAAGCCTAGACTCACAAGGTTTGAGCGGAGTGCCCATGCAGCGCCGGGTAATTCCGCAAAAAAATTTTGCCTCCACACAGTTGGAGCACCACCGCTGGTGAGCGCCCGGAACAACCTGAGCTTCTCTCAACGGTGAAAGAAAAAAAGGGAGAAACCTGTTATGGCTGTACCGACGATGTCACTCGAACAAGAGATCAATCCATGGGAGGCGCAAAGCGCGCGCTTTGAGTTCGCCGCCCGCAAACTCAATCTGGACCCAGGGCTGTGGAAGGTTCTCAGCTCACCCGCGCGCGAAATTATTGTCCACTTTCCCGTTCACATGGACGACGGCAGTATTGAGATGTTCACCGGCTTCCGCGTTCAGCACTCCATCGCCCGTGGCCCGGGCAAGGGTGGCATCCGTTACGCCCCCGACGTTTCCCTCGATGAGGTTCGCGCTCTCGCCAGTTGGATGACCTGGAAGTGCGCCGTGGTCAACATCCCCTTTGGTGGCGCCAAGGGCGGAGTGATCTGCGACCCCAAGAAGATGAGCCAGGGCGAACTCGAGCGCATGACCCGCCGCTACACATCCGAGATCATCGATTTCATCGGACCCGAAAAAGACGTCCCCGCGCCCGACATGAACACCAACGAGCAGACCATGGCATGGATCATGGACACCTACTCCATGCACATGCGCCAGACCGTCACCAGCGTCGTCACCGGCAAGCCGCTCAACATCGGCGGCTCCAAGGGACGCCGCGAGGCCACAGGCCGCGGCATCATGGTCGTCTGTGATGAGAGCATCCGCTACCTCAACATGCAGCGCGAGGGCTGCCGCGTCATCATCCAGGGCTTCGGTAACGTAGGCTCCAACGCCGCCCGACTCATGAAGGAGATCGGCTACAAGATTATCGGCATCGCCGAGTACGATGGCGGTCTCTACAATCCCAACGGTATCGACATTCACCAGCTCCTCGAGTACAAGAGCCGCAACAACACCATCCACGGCTTCAGCGGCGCCGAGGCCATGCCCACCGACGAGGTCTTTGAGAAGGAGTGCGAAATTCTCATCCCCGCGGCGATGGAGAACGTTATCACCAGCCGCAACGCTGACCGCATCAAGGCCCGCATCGTCGTCGAAGGTGCAAACGGTCCCACCACGGCCGTCGCAGATGAGATTCTCGCCGAAAAGCGCATCTTCGTCGTGCCCGACATCCTCGCCAACGCCGGCGGCGTCACAGCAAGTTATTTTGAATGGGTGCAGGACCGCCAGGGCTACTTCTGGAAAGAGGCCATCATCAATGAGCAGCTCGAGCAAATCCTGCGCGACAGCTTCGAGGATGTGACCCGCTACGCCGAGGCACACAACGTCAACAACCGCATCGCGGCTTATATGCTCGCAATCGACCGCGTCGCATTCACCATCAAGCAGCGCGGCATCTACGCGTAATTAGGTTGCACTAAAAAGTTGAAGGCCGGTCCTAAGGGGCCGGCCTTCTTGTTGCTACTTCTTGTTACTAAATGAGCGGTACATTCTTCGGTTGCATCGAGCAGGCATGGTAGTAGTTGGAGTACTCCAGTTGCACTTCATACTGTTTCCCGTTTATGTAGAAGGTCGGGATGTTGCCCAGCGGTTGGCACTCATCACCGATCTCGTAACCATTCAGGTCCAGTGAGGTCTGGTTTGTCCACCCGGCTCCAGGCAACGGGTCGGTGATCGTCTCGAAGGTCTCATGCGACAGCACCGAGTTCGTTGAGTCAGCCAGTTGCCCGTTCGGTGATGGCGTCTGCACCGCGCAACCATTTACATCCTGGTAAGGCTCAACCGTGTACAGCGCTGTGCCGTAGCCATTGTAAGTCGCTGCACCGTGATACGCGCAGAAGTAAAACGTGCTTGGGGAGTCAGGCGAGTAGCAGACGCTGTCAGTGCTGTCGAAACATACGTCGGTGCCCGGCATGAAGTAGAAGTGGTAAATGTGCCCCGGTCCGGCTCCGACATGCGACACATAGTACCCAAGCCAGCCCTGGATGTCGGCATCTGTCACAATGTTGCCACTGCCGGCGAACAGCTCATAGGTGGTCGAGTCTGTCTTGTAGTTCACAGCGATGCCGGAATTTCCTGTGTACTGGTCAGTGAGATGAATGAAGCTGCTCTTGCCAAGGTCCACCAGAAACCCTGCCGGGTTGCCCCAGTTGCTTGCTATCGTGCCACTGGTCAGATTTACGTAGATGTTGTGGAAGGTCGTTGACGTCACCGTGGGCCCGCCGCCTGATACCAGGTCTGCCGGGTACATGTGCGTGCCGGTAGGCGTTGGTGTCGGCGGTCCGCTGACCACTGCGGGTGCAAATGACGGGTCAAGCTTCATCAGTTCAGTGCCCCGCGCCCCCTTGGCGTTGATGGGAGCAAGCTTCTGCTTTGCGCCGGGCAAATTCGTCGGCTTTGCATGGAAAGCACTGCCCACGCTGCTGTCGACAGAGGCCAGGTCGGCGCTGGTCAGGGTGGTCTTCTTGATCTGGCTGGCTTGCTCCTGGGCAGTTGCCGTCAGGCTGAGGGTGAATGCGCACAGCAGCAGCGCTGCTGAATACTGGATTGTTACTCGAATCTTGTTCATCACAGATACTCCTCCGGGAGTAGTGCTCGACATCGGTCGGGCAGGACAGTCCTTCTGTTGTTTTTCCAATCTCATTCAGTTATTGCTGCATCGCGCAGGCGTGGTAGCGGTTGGAGTACTCCAACTGAACCTCATACGCTTTGCCATTGATATAGAAAGACGGGGTCAGGAAGTCGCCCTGATTATTGCCCAGCGGCTGGCACTCGTCGCCAATCTCATAACCATACAGGTCGAGCGAGGTGAGGTTTGTCCAGCCGCTTCCTGGCAATGGGTCGGTAATGGTCTCGAATAACTCGTGCGAGAGCACCGAGTTCGTCGAGTCGGCAAGCTGACCGTTTGGTGATGGCGTCTGCACCGCGCAGCCCGGCACATTCTGATAAGGCTCGACCGTGTAAAGGATCGTGCCATATGTGGAATCAGTGTAGGCACCGTGATATGCGCAGAAGCTCCATGTGCTCGGATTGTCTGGCGAGTAGCAGCTGGAATAGCTGCTGTCGAAGCAGATGTCCTGACCCGGCGGGAGGAAAAGGTGGAAAATGTGACTAACGCCGCCTTGCTTTACTAAGAAATGATTCGCTACATAAATGAAGAGCTGGGCATCGTAATCCGTCAACACGCCAAACCCGGAGGCGGTCAGTTGGTAACTCGTGTGGTCCACGCTGTAGTGCTGCGCCGTGCCGATATTGCCCGTGTACTGGTCTGCCAGATGAATGAAATTGCTTTCGACAAGGTCCGTCTCAAATCCGCTCGGATTGCCCCATGCGCTGCCTATGCCACCGCTCGGCGTATTCGTATAAATGTTGTGGAACGTTGCCTTGGAAGATACCGGTCCGCCGCCATAAACCAGATCGTCCGGATAAAAATGTACCAGATTCGGCGTCGGTGTCTGCGTCACAGCGGGAAGGGCTTCGGCCTTAATCGCCGGGTCCAGCTTCAGCAACTGTGGGCCGCGTGCGCCGATTGCGTTCAACTTGGCCACCTTCTCTTTGGCGCCTGGAAAATTCGCTGGCGTCGCGTGAAATGCGCTGCCCAATATCTGCTTTGAGATCGCCGCTTCATCTGATTTGCTTACTGTTAACTTTTGCACCGGATCAGCGTTCTGCTGCTGGGCAATCGTCGTGGGGCTGAATGTGGATGCGGCCAACAGAAACAGCGCTGTTGAGCAAAGTGAGAGTACACGATACAGCTTCATCAGGGATTTTCCTCCATGAGTTGAACAAAAAAAGCCAGTAGTATGAATAAAAGTAAGACGGGGCAGCAAATCAATTGTTACCACTCAACATCATTATTTGCAATAAGATTCGGTTACATTTCCATCATCTTTTTTCCAGCGGTTTCCACCCTCAAATAACTTCATCTTCCGTTCACAATTCATGCCGCAATATCACCATAAGTTCCTGCTACTTTCGTGCATGCGCCATCCCGCTCTTGCCTCAAATAGTCCGCCAAACCGCTCGGCTATAATGACTTCAGTCTCGCACGCGGCAAATGGTATCCCCTTGTGAACCTTCCCAACTCCATCACGATGAGCCGGATCATCATGATCCCACTCTTCCTCTGGATCCTCTCCCCTATCTTCCCGTGGAGCGGCAACGGAGCCACGCAGGAACTCGCCGCCTCCATCCTCTTCGTCCTCGCATCCATAACCGACGGACTCGACGGATATTTCGCCCGCAAGTGGAAGCAGATAACCACCACCGGCATGCTCCTCGACCCGCTTGCCGACAAGGTGATGGTCACCTCCGCACTCATCTCCCTCGTCGCCTACAACCCCACCGTCGTCAAGGTCTGGATCGCCGTCGTCATCATCGGCCGCGA